>CAMDZB010000017.1 GCA_945910645.1 uncultured Spirochaetaceae bacterium
ATTGAATGAACAACGAGTTTGAGAATCGAGATGAGTCGAATTTCAGATTCAACTGAACTGTGAGTTTAATATTGCGAGAGACAACGTATTTGCCCGCAGATTAAACGAACAACGAGTTTGAGATTCGAGATGAATAACGCGAAAACCAGGCAAGGCTAGCGTAGGACATACCTTTTTGGTAGGCCAAGCGCCGATGCCGCAGCTTGACAAAGTTAGGCGCTCGAGATCAAACGAGTTTAAAAAAGGAAATTTATACTGGTGACCATAAAGGAGTAGCAACACCCGTTCCCATACCGAACACGGAAGTTAAGGGCTCCCTTGCCGATGATACTACCTTGTGATGAGGTGGGAAAGTAGGTCGTCGCCAGTTTTTTTTTATTTCATTCATCAAAATAGTTACTGAATGGCACATACCTGCGAGTTGAATATGCGAGAGCAAAGACTAAGTCGCAGGTTCCTGATGCCGAAGCGATTTTACTTTGTGTAAATGAGCAAGGCTCAGGGTTCTAAGACAACGTATTTGCCCGAAGATTCAACGAGCTCCAAATGCAGGACATACCTTACTGGTAGGCCAAGCGCCGATGCCGCAGCTTGACGACGTAGATCGCTCAAGATTCAACGAGCCCCTTAAAAAAAAATATAATATCGTATATTATATTTTCCTATGAAAGAGAGTTACGTACTATCAGTAGATGTAGGGACACAAAGCCTGAGGGTCTGTCTAATGACAGAAAAAGGCAAGAGTATCGAATACGTCGCCCTACAATACGAAGATCTATATATAAAGAATGATGGCCCATATAGAGAGGTACAGCCACTATACTATTTGGATTACCTCAAGCGCGGGATAAAACAGATTACATCAAAACATCCTGACAAAGTTAACAGTATAATTGCAATCAGCATAGTCACAATTAGAGATACTATTGTTTTTCTTGAGAACAAGGGAACTAAGACTGATCCTAAATTCGAGCCACTATACAATATCATTCATTGGACTGACGGAAGAGCAGCATCAGAGAAATTCTGTAAATTTCCACTTTGGTTTTCAGCATCCCTTAAAGTAATTGGTTTTTATAGCGTGGTTAAAAGAATTGCAACTCTTGGTCGTACTAACTGGATGAGGGAGAAGAGACCAGACATCTGGGAAAAAACAGATATGGTTGCACTTCTTTCTGCATATATGAATTATCTCATCACTGGTAACCTTGTTGAGACCCGCGCATGCCTTTTGGGACACCTTCCGTTTAATACAAAGAAAGGAGAATGGGACAAGAAGGGTAGTATACATGATCTTGTGTTTCCTGATGTTGTTGGTAAACTTCCACCACTTATCAATCAAAATGAGAGCGTTGGGGTGATACTTGATGAACTTGCTGATGAGGTTGGACTTCCTCATAATATAAAAGTATACTCACCTGGAACTGATAAGGCGCTTGAGCAGGTAGGACAGGGTGCAATCGAGATGACTGATGTGTCTATTTCATTTGGATCTGCAGCATCTGTTGAATTACTTTCAGATCATTACTATGAGGGTGAAAGCTTCATTCCAGTGTACAGATCTGCACTTCCTAATCTCTACACGCCTGATTATCAGGTGTACAGGGGCTACTGGATGCTAAAGTGGTTTGCAAAAGAGTTTGCGTTTGAGTACGAATGGAATACAGCAACTCAAAATGGTTCAAATATCGAGGCTGAACTTGACAGGCTCTTAGAGATCACGCCTGTCTGTAACGATGGCCTTTATATGCTTCCATTCTGGGGTGAAGGGATTAAGACTGTTGGCGCTCGTGGAGCAATTATTGGCTTTAACGATAAACATACTAGAGCTCATATCTATAGGGCGATTATTGAAGGCATCAATTTTGAGCTCTACGATGGATACCTGCGCTTATTAAGACGTGGTCATCTTCCATCCCCAATCAAAGGATATGTCTCAGGAGGAGGCGCATCAAGTGAAAAGATTTGCCAGATGACTGCAGACTTGTTTAATCTACCTATTAAAAGATGTACGTTTCAGGATGCATCGATTCTTGGCGCAAGCATTGCAGCCTTTGTGTATGAGAGGGTCTACTCCAGCTTTGATGATGCTGTTAAGAACATGGTTGAGACAAAAGACACCTTTATTCCAAACAAAGCAAATCACAAGACTTACATGGATTTCTATAACAATGTTTATAAAAAAACGTTAGACAAGCTCTATTCAAAATTTTTATACATTGATAAAATACAAAAACAAGAATGAGGTTTTAAATGAGTAAAATAGATGAATTAAGATCTAAGATTGATACACTTGATGATGAACTTTCAACTCTTTATGAGAAGAGGCTAGCTCTTTCAAAGGAGATTGGAGAGGAGAAGATAGAGTCAAAGTCACCAATTGATGTTAAGGACAGGGAGGAGAGCATACTTTTTAGAGTCCTTGGTAATATTAAGGATGAGCAGAAAAAAATGTATGTAAAACAGCTCTACGATCTTATTTTTCTTCAAAGTAAGAATTATCAAAGATCGCTTCAAACTACTCACTCAAAGCAAATTGACGCCTTTAGAGCTATTCTAGAAGCACCTCGTAAGGATATTCCATTGAGTGCAAGCATAGCCTGCCAGGGGGTTGAGGGCGCATATAGCGAGATGGCATCAAGAAGGCTCTTTGAGGTTCCACATATCACGTATTTTAAGACGTTTGACAGCGTGATTAATGCGGTAAATAGCGGACTTTGCGAGTATGGAGTGCTACCGCTTGAGAATAGTACAGCAGGCTCTGTGCTTCCTGTATACGATGCTCTTAGCGATAAGAAATGCTTTATTATAAGAAGCGTTCAGATTGATGTTGGGCACTGCCTTGCTGTCATCAATAAAAATGCAAAGATTAAAACAATCTACTCACATCCTCAGGCGCTTGAACAGTGTAAGAACTACATCAAATCCATTGGTGCAACTCCAATTGCCACTGATAATACGGCAGCGTCTGCTCGTCTTGTTAAGGAGAGCGGGGATGAAAGCGTTGCTGCAATCTGTAATGAGGACTGTGCAAGTCTTTATGGCCTTGAGGTTAAAGAGAAGGACATTCAGGATAACGGTGTGAATAAGACTACATTCATCTGCATTTCAAAGGATCTTCAGGTGACGCGTGATGCAAACAAGGTGAGTATTCTTACAACTCTTGAACATAAGCCTGGAAGCCTTAGTGCACTTCTTAACCGCTTTTATATCGAGCGATTGAACCTTACAAAGCTTGTGTCACGTCCACGCCTTTCAAGAGATGATGAATTTATGTTCTACTTTGACTTTGAAGGCGATGTTGAAAAGAATAGCGTGATCAATCTTCTTTCTGATCTTGAAAACACAGAAGAGGTGTTCACGTTCCTTGGCTGCTATAAGGATATGTGATGAAAGCCTGTCTCATCGGTGAAAAATTATCGCATAGTTACTCAAAAGAAATTCATGAATTTATGCATCTTGAGTATGATTCTATTGAGGTTAAAAGGGAGGAGCTTGAGGCTTTTCTTAAAGACTCTCCATACGAAGGCTTTAATGTCACAATCCCATACAAACAGGATGTAATTAAGTATCTTGATGAGATTGATAAGGATGCTAAGGAAATTGGCGCTGTAAATACGATTATTAAAAAGAATGGAAAGCTCTATGGATACAACACAGATCTATTCGGACTTGAGCTTGGGTTAAAGCGAATTGGCGCATCTTTAAAGGGAAAGAATGTTTTGATATTAGGAACAGGGGGTGCATCGAAAACTGCATATTATCTTTCGATGAAAAACGGTGCAAAGAGCGTAAACCTTGTGTCACGGTCAGGAGAGCTAACCTATACAAATGTTTACTCCTTTTCTGATACAAATGTTATAATCAATACAACTCCAAACGGAATGTATCCGCACATTAACGATAAGAGCTTACTTGACCTCTCAAAGTTTCCATCCATTACTCATGTGTACGATCTTATATACAATCCGCTTTCAACTGAGCTACTTTTGGATGCAAAAAAACTCAATATTCCATCGGATAATGGACTTTACATGCTTGTTGCTCAAGCACTAAAGGCTGAGGAACTCTGGAATGTAAATAAGGATAATCCTGTATCTGATGTTAAAACCATAAACAGAGTATACAGATACATCCGTCTTAAGAAAGCAAATATTATCCTTGAGGGCATGCCAGGCTCGGGGAAGAGCACGGTTGGACGTTTGCTTTCAAAGCGCCTTTCAAAAGACTATGTGGATGTTGATGCAGTTATCACATCAAGAATCGGCATGAGCATCACAGATTACATCACCAAAAATGGTGAAAAGGCATTTAGGGATGTAGAGAGTGAAGTAATTAAAGAGTTATCGCTTAAAAATTCACTCATTATTGCACTCGGTGGTGGATCAATACTCAGAGAAGAGAACAGAAAGTGCCTTAGAAAGAATGGGATTATCGTATATGTAAAGAGGGACAATGAGAAGCTTTCAAAGCGTGACAGGCCCATAAGCCAGGCAGAAGGGATTGATAAAATCTATAAAGAGCGCAGAGCAATTTATGAGAGTTTTATGGACTTTTCTGTCGATAATAACACCATGGTAAATGACGCTGTTGATGAAATTTATCAAAAACTTAACACCTTGTAGCGCTTTTGGTTATTGACATTATTTCTTCTTAATCGTATTATTTAGTGCAGTACGCCAACAAAGCGATTAACGATTTTAGGGATATAGTGTAATGGTAACACTGCAGATTCTGGTTCTGCCTTTGGGGGTTCAAATCCCTCTATCCCTGAGTTGATATGCTCCCTTCGTCTAGGGGTTAGGACGGGAGATTCTCAGTCTCTAAACAGGGGTTCGATTCCCCTAGGGAGTAAAATTGACAAGACAATTTAAATAAGGAATTTTTTTATGAAAGTAAAAGAATCATCAACGCCATGGGTATGGCTAGACGAGTTTAGGGGTTCAGATTTTCAAGGCGAGTGGCCTACTTTACCTGAACTATTCAGCATTAATGCAAAAAGATATAGCGACAGGAGATGTTTTGAAGCTTTTGAGCCAAAGCATGTCACATTTACATATGGTGAGGCTTTAAACGCAATTAAAAAGGTAGCACTTGCTCTTAAAAACGCTGGAATTAAAGACGGTGATAGAGTTGGAGTTGTTGGTAAAAACAGCCCGGAATGGACAATTGCTTATCTTGGTATATTATTTGCAAATGGAGTTGTAGTTCCACTTGATAACTCACTTCAGTGCAAGGATCTTAATAATCTCTGCGCGTTTGCAGGCGTTAAGTTCATCTTTACAGATCACGATAAGTCTGAGACAATCGACAAGGACTTTGACTATAAGTTTGACGGTAAAGTTTGCCTTGAGGAGAATAGTTCAAACAAGTACATTCTTGATTGGGCATCTGAATTTAACAACATTGATGATGTAAAGCCTACAAGATCTGAGAGTGACATTGCCGCAATCCTTTTTACATCAGGAACAACAGGATTTCCAAAGGGTGTTGCACTTACGCATAAAAACTTCGTGTCAGACTGCTTTCTTGCTCAGTCAAATATGAACATCTATCATACAGATGTATTCTATGCGATTCTTCCACTGAGCCACGCATACACAATGCTTGCTGTATTTATCGAGGCAATCTCAGTGGGTGCGGCTATTGTGTTTGGAAAGAGACTTGCTGTACAGAGCCTACTTTCTGAGCTTAAAAAGGGTAAAGTTACAATGCTTCTTGCAGTACCAATGCTCTTTAATAAGTTCATAGGTGGTGTAAGAAAGAACATCAAGGCTAAGGGTAAGTTTGTTGAGAAGATTATGTTCGGTTTGATCAACTTCTCTGCAAGCTACAAAAAGAGAACAGGACGCAACATAGGAAGAGTGCTATTTAAGGGTATCCTTAAGAAGCTCTCTATGGAAAACATCAGAATCTGTATCTCAGGCGGCGGTCCGCTCCCTGAAAGCACATTCCACGACTTTAACGCAATCGGTATCGATTTTGTTCAGGGCTACGGGATGACTGAGACAAGCCCAATCCTCACACTAAACCCAACATATGACTATGTTGAGAGTTCTGTGGGTAAGGTTATCGCAGGAGCAGAACTTAAGATTGTCGATCCTGATGAGGACGGCAACGGCGTGATCTATGCAAAGGGTCCTATGGTCATGGGTGGTTACTACAACAACCCTGAGGCTACAAAGGAAATTCTTTCTGACGACGGATGGATTTGCACAGGAGACGTTGGTCACCTTGATGAGAGAAACTACCTGTACCTTACAGGAAGAGCTAAGAACATCATCGTAACTGAGGGTGGTAAGAACGTATTCCCTGAGGAGATTGAGGATGCATTCCAGCTCTATGATGATATTGAACAGATCCTTGTTGTAGGATACTCAATTGATAAAGAGAGAAAAGCTGAGGGTATCAGAGCTATTATTAAGCCTACAAAAGAGCTTGAAGAGAAGCTTGGAGGCGACAAAGATAAAATCAAGGCTCATATGGAGGGAATTGTTGATGAGGTTAATAAGACATTTCCACCAAGCAAAAAGATCTCTAAGGTCGACATTATAGATAAGCGAATGCCAACATCAAGCACGCTAAAGATTAAGCGCTTTGAAGTTGCAAAAGAACTTGATAATGAGTAATAACAAAGATATGAATAACAGCAATGGGACGTCTAATCAACGTCCCATTGTTAAATGTATTGACGTTGCCCTAGTTGGCCGTCCTTCTGCAGGGAAAAGCACGTTTATTAACACGCTTCTTGGTACTGAGTTATCCATAGTAGCATCAACTCCACAGACTACACAAAAAGTAATTAGAGGTATTTACACTGAGGATCGAGGCCAGATTGTGATCCTAGACACACCAGGTGTAAGCTCATTTGACAAAAGAACCAAGGAGATATCGCGTGAGTCCCTGCGATCACTTAAGGCATCAGAGGCCATTCTATTTATTGTGGATGCATTTGATGATGAGAAGAGCGAGGCTGAGCGTCTTACGAGTATCCTTTCTGAAATCAACGACAAACCTGTGTATACTCTTATTAACAAGTGTGATTCTGTATCAAGAGACAAGGTTGAAAAGCGTAAAAACTATATAAAGTCCCATCTTCCAGAGAGTAAAATTTTTGAAATTTCAGCCCTTAAAGATGAGGGAATTGATGATGTATTAATCGAGCTGTTTAAGATTGCAGAAGAGCGTGAAATGCTATTTGATGAGGATACATGGACTGATGAGCCCCTTGAGGATAGAGTGTCTGAGGCGATAAGAGGAGCTGCGATTCAAAACCTTAAGAATGAACTTCCACATATCGTATCAATCCGTATTGAGGATATGGAATACAACGATGGGGTTGTTTGGATTAGAGCATTTATAGGCGTTGATAGGGAGAGTCAAAAGGGCATTGTAATCGGAAAAAAAGGAGCAATGATTGCGCTTATCAAAAAGGATGCACAGCGCCGTCTTAAAAAGATTTTCCCCGATGCTAAAAAGATAGATTTGAACCTTACTGTGAGAGTAAAATCAAAGTAATTCTAAAATAAGAAAATTAGCCTTTGAATTCATAGATACTTTTGTATATAATTCTAAGTTAAGGAGAGAAGAATGGAGATTTTAAAAATCGATTCAAAATTAGGACCTGCGGCTATTGGCCCTTATAGCCAGGGTGTCAAACTTCAAACAAATTGTTTTGAGACAATCTATCTTTCAGGAATGCTTCCTGTTGACAGCGCAACGGGAGAAATCGTTGGCACAACGGCATCTGAGCAGGCTAAGCAGAGCTTAAAAAATATAAGCGCAGTATTAAGCGACTCAGGATCATCGATCAACAGCGTTGTAAAAACAACAGTATTTATCAAAAATATGGCTGATTTTGCATCAGTAAACGAGGTATATAAAGAGGCATTCAAGGATGCAAAGATCCTTCCTGCACGCTCATGCTTTGAGGTTAGTGCGCTTCCTAAGAATGCTCTTGTAGAAATTGAGGTTATCGCAACAAGAAGCCTTAATTCTGAGAAACATTAATTTTAAAAACAATAAGGGTGTTGAAAGACATTTTTAAAAAGGAGATAAAAATGAGTACAATTGACTTTATAGAAGCTCGTGAAATTCTAGATTCACGCGGCAATCCAACAGTCGAAGTAGATGTCTATCTTGAGGATGGATCATTTGGTAGAGCTGCAGTTCCATCAGGTGCATCAACTGGAGTTCATGAGGCATGTGAGCTTAGAGATGGCGATAAGAAGCGCTTCCTTGGTAAGGGTACACTTAAGGCTGTAGACAACGTAAATAAGATCATAGCACCAGCACTTGAGGGTCTTGATGCATTAGATCAGGTTGCAATCGATCACCTAATGATTGAGCTTGACGGCACACCTAACAAGTCAAAGCTTGGCGCAAACGCAATACTTGGAACATCAATGGCAGTTGCAAGAGCTGCTGCTGATTCACTTGGTATTCCTCTTTACATGTACCTTGGTGCTTATCACCACAATGTACTTCCAGTTCCAATGGCTAACATCCTAAATGGAGGAGCACACAGCGACAACAAGGTTGACTTCCAGGAGTTCATGGTTATGCCAATCGGCGCAAAGAGCATGAGAGAAGCTGTTAGAATGACAGCAGAGGTATTCCACGCTCTTAAGGCTGTACTTAAGGCTAAGGGCTACAACACAGCAGTTGGTGATGAGGGTGGATTTGCTCCAGACCTTCAGAGCAACGAGGAAGCACTTGAAGTAATCATGGAAGCTATCAAGAATGCAGGTTACACAGCAGGCCGCGAAGGCGACTTCATGATCGCACTTGATCCTGCATCATCAGAGCTCTATGATGAAAAGACAAAGACTTACACTCTCAAATGGACTACAGGTGAGAAGAAGACATCTAAAGAGATGGTTGAGCTTTGGGCATCATGGGTTGAGAAGTATCCAATTATTTCAATCGAAGACGGTATGGCTGAGGACGACTGGGAAGGTTGGAAGATGCTTACAGACAGGATTGGCGATAAGGTTCAGCTTGTTGGAGATGACCTCTTTGTTACCAACTCTGAGAGACTTAAGATGGGTCTTGAGAAGAAAGTTGCAAACTCAATCCTTATTAAAGTTAATCAGATTGGTACAATCACAGAGACATTCGAGGCTATCGATCTTGCAAAGCGCAACGGTTACACAGCTGTTGTTTCACACCGCTCAGGCGAGACTGAGGACACATTCATTGCTGACCTCGTTGTTGGACTTGAGACAGGACAGATTAAGACTGGTTCAATGAGCAGAACAGATCGTATTTGTAAGTACAATCAGCTTATGAGAATCGAAGATGAACTTGGATCTACTGCAAAATATGCAGGAAGAGATGCATTCAGAGTTCTTTAATTTAATACAAAAAGAGACCCGCTTTGGGTCTCTTTTTTTTATATATAATTTTTATATTTTATAAACTTAAGCGAATTACTTTTTGAGGTAATCGGCAACAGCTTCATATAGCGGGATTGAAGTTGGATCAATGTACTTGTTTGATGAGAGTGGATTTGATGCAAAGCGTGCAATCACCATCTCAGCCTTAGGATCGATGTAGATAGCCTGACCGTGAACGCCGCGAGCCATAAATGCCTTATCATCATTGTTTGTACACCACCACATGTTTCTGTATCCCCAGCCTTTAAGGAGTGGGTATTCGCCTGACTTTTCAAACTGAAGTTTATTATTATCAGAACCACCGCCTTTAATTATATCTTCAACTACCTCTCTTGGGATGACCTGTTTACCATTTAAGCGACCGTAGTTTCTCATCATTTCACCAAAGTAGGCAACATCCCTTAGGTTCATGCTGAGTCCCCCTCCTGCAAATGCCATGCCTGATGGGTCTAGAATGTAGTAGCCATCCCTATGAGCACCCATCGGTTTGAATATCTTTTCGCTTAGTAAATCTGCAAGATCTTTGTTGTACACTCTTTGAACAATTATACCAAGAAGTTCTGTGTTGATTGTCTTATAGCCGAAAACCTCTCCATCCTCAATTCCATCCTGTTTTTTCACCTGTTTGATGTACTCAAAGTAGTTAAACGGGCCGTTGTACGATTCAGGGCGCATCACGTTTCCTGCAAGTGAGAATTTCCAGATCTCAGCGTTAGGATCGTTATAGTTCTCGCTATACTTGATTGCGGTGGTCATATCCATAACCTCGCGTACGAGCGCATCCTTATAGCCGCTATCCTTAAGTTCAGGAACGTATTCAATCACTTTTTTGTTAGGATCCAGTAATCCTTCGTGGGTAGCAATGGCTGCAAGAGTACCTGTGAAGGATTTACTTACAGACATCAGACCATGAGTTCCATCCTTTGTGAGAGCAGAGTGCGATGGATAGTTCTCATAGATGATTCTACCCTTATGCATTACTATGATTCCATCGGTGTAATTGACATCAAGCGCCTCTTTGAACGTCATCTCTTTATCAGATCCCCATGGTGTGAATGTGATGTTTTCAATGTTCGAGTCAAAGCGTTTTCTTATAGGGTAGTGGTACTCGCTGTCGCTCTTTACAATTCGAGTAGGGTAGAACTCATCCATGTGATTCACGCTGTATCTCATCTCAGGGAAGGTGAAAAATGAACCATCCTTTGCCTGTAGCGTTTTATCGCGCTCTGGTGGGAAGCCTTGCATCCATCCAAGCTTCTTTGGGTCGCTATCCTTTGCGTTTAGTGTTTCATTTGCATAAAGTGAGCCTGTTACGAGGCTTAAAATACATAAAGCTGATAACATAGTTTTCATAAAACTCCTCCCTTGATAAAATTTGTACATTTTGTACATATTCATTCTGTTATTAATATAATAAAATTTTTGAAAAAAGTTTAGTGACATTTTTAATTGATTTGATATCAAACAGTCCAGAATACACTTTATTTTACTTGTCTATTACGTATTTTTTGTTTTATAATAAATACAATCAAATTTAACCTTGAGGGGACAAAAATCAATGAGTAAAGAGAAAAAAATGGTTTGTATTGATGGAAATGCAGCCGCCGCACACGTTGCGTATGCATTTTCAGAAGTAGCAGCTATCTATCCAATTACTCCATCTTCACCTATGGGTGAAAACGCTGAGGCTTGGGCAGCTGCTGACAGACGAAATATGTGGGGCAAAAAACTCGACATTATAGAGATGCAGAGTGAGGCAGGAGCAGCAGGTGCTGTACATGGATCACTAGTTGCAGGTGCTCTAACAACAACATTTACAGCATCACAGGGACTTCTTTTGATGGTGCCAAATATGTTCAAAATTGCAGGTGAAATGCTTCCTACAGTATTCCACGTATCTGCACGTTCTCTTGCAGCACAGAGCCTTTCAATCTTCGGTGACCATGCGGATGTTATGGCATGTAGAGGTACAGGCTTTGCAATGACAGTTGCAGCAAACGTACAGGAAACAATGGATATGGCACTTGTTGCTCACTTAGCTACACTTAAGAGCCAGGTTCCTTTCCTTGCATTCTTTGATGGATTTAGAACATCACATGAAATTCAAAAAGTTGAAGAGATATCCTATGAGGATATGTACAAACTTGTTGAAGAAAAATACATTGAACGCTTCCGTCAAAGAGCACAGCGCCCTGAGGATCCAAAAATCAAGGTTGCTTCTCAGAACGAAGACGTTTACTTCCAGGGCAGAGAAACTGTTAACCCATATTATGAAAAGGTTCCAGAGATTGTTCAGGAATATATGGATAAGGTTTCAAAGCTTACAGGCCGACCACTACACCTATTTGACTACTTCGGTGACAAAGACGCAACAGACGTAGTTGTAGTAATGGGTTCAGCTGTTGACACATTCAAGTGGGTAGTTAAGGCATTGAACGACAAGGGTAAGAAGGTTGGAGTACTCGCAATTCACCTTTATCGCCCATTCGACATCAAGACATTTACAAGCGTACTTCCAAAGACAACAAAGAGAATTGCTGTTCTTGATAGAACTAAAGAGCCAGGATCACTTGGTGAACCACTCTATCAGGATGTTATCACAGCTCTTAACGCTTGCCAGAGAAATGACATTAAAGTCATTGGTGGTCGTTATGGTCTTTCATCAAAGGACTTCCCACCATCACACGCACTTGCAGTGTTTGACTTCCTTGCATCAAAGAACGCTCATCACGACTTTACAGTTGGTATTAACGATGACGTTACAAATAAGAGCATTCCTATCACAAAGAACATCGACGTTGTTCCAAAGGACGTTGTATCATGCATGTTCTGGGGATTGGGATCAGATGGTACAGTTGGTGCTAACAAGAACTCAATTAAGATCATTGGTGACTCAACTCCAAAGCACGTTCAGGCTTACTTCGCATACGACTCAAAGAAGTCAGGCGGTATTACAACAAGCCACCTAAGATTTGGCGACAGCTCACTCGAGATGCCATGGCTTATTGACTCTGCGGACTTTGTTGCATGTCATAACGCTGCATATATCGGCAGATACGATATGCTTACACCTCTAAAGAAGGGCGGTGTATTCCTTCTTAACAGCACAGTTCCTGCATCAGAAGTGTTCTATCACCTTACAAAAGAGGAACAGCAGCAGATCATCGACAAGAAGATTAAGTTCTATACACTTGATGCTCTTAAGATTTCAGAAGAAGTTGGACTTGGATCAAAGATCAACACAGTCATGCAGGCTGCATTCTTTAAGATCTCAGGCATCCTTCCTGAAAAAGAAGCTATCGAACTCATCAAGAAATATGCAAAGAAGACATTTGCTCGTAAGGGTGATGAGGTTGTACAGAAGAACTTCAACGCAATCGATAGAGCAGGTAGTGCACTTGAGAAAGTTGCTATTCCAAAGGCTGTTGATCCAAAGAAGTGCTATGTTCCAAAACCACTTATCGATAAGAGCGCTAAGGGCTTTGCAAAAGACATTATGCTTCCTATCATGCACCTTAAGGGCAATGATATTCCAGTATCAAAGATGTCATTTGATGGTACACTTCCATCAGCAACTGCTAAACTCGAGAAACGTGGTGTTGCACCATTTGTTCCAGAGTGGGATGCATCAAAGTGTATCCAGTGTGGTATCTGTGCACAGAGCTGTCCACACGCAGCAATCAGAACAAAGCAAATTGCTCCAAGTGATCTTGAAGGCGCTCCAGCCTCATTCAACACAATCAAGAGCAACACAAAGAACGATAGAGACCTTCAGTTCCGCGTTCAGGTTTACGCAGAGGACTGCCAGGGATGTTCAGTCTGTGTAGAGTCCTGTCCTGCAAAGGAGAAGGCTCTCAAGATGATAACAATCGATGAGTCTCGCTCTAAGGGTGAAAATGCAAACGAAGCATTCTTCGAGAAGTGCCCAGAGAACGTACTTGACGGCGCACCTGTAACTACAATTAAGGGACTTCAGTTTAAACAGCCACTATTTGAGTTCTCAGGAGCTTGTGCAGGCTGTGGTGAAACTCCATATATTAAACTTGTATCACAGATCTGTGGTGAGAGAGCAATCATTGCTAACGCAACAGGTTGTTCATCAATCTATTCAGGTACATTCCCATCAATTCCATATTGTAAGAGACCTGATGGAAGAGGACCAGCTTGGGGTAACAGCTTGTTCGAGGATAACGCTGAGTACGGCCTTGGTATTCGCTTAGCTGTTGATTCAAACAGAAAGCTTCTAAGAAGCAAGATCGATGAGCTTCTTGCCCTTGGAACAGATGAAAACCTCAAGAAGGCATTTGAGAAGAATATTGAGCTCTGGGAAGATTCAACAGAGGCATCAATCGATGCTCAGAAAGAGACACAGAAGATCCTTGAGACTGTACTTAAGGCTGAAAAGGATAAGGAGAAGAAAGCTCTTCTTAAGAAGATTGACGAGCTTAAAGATTACCTTTCTGAAAAGACAGTTTGGATCATCGGTGGTGATGGTTGGGCATATGATATCGGATATGGTGGTGTTGATCACGTTGTTGCTTCTAAGAAGAATGTTAACATCCTTGTTTTGGATACAGAAGTTTATTCAAATACAGGTGGACAGGCTTCAAAGTCAACTCCAATTGCTGCTGTTGCTAAGTTCGCAACAAACGGTAAGGTTGTTGGCAAGAAGAACCTTGGAATCATGTGTATGACATATGGACATGCATACGTTGCATCAATTTCCCTTGGTGCAAACCGCATGCAGGCTCAGAAGGCTCTACAGGAAGCTGTGGATTATGATGGACCATCTATCGTATTCTGCTATGCTCCATGTATCAACCACGGTATTAACATGAGCAAGTCTCAGGTTGAAATGAAGAGGGCAGTTGATGCCGGATACTGGCCGCTATATAGATTCGATCCAAGAAAGAATGAAGGCGAGAAGTTTATATGGGAGACAAAAGAGCCTACAGAATCATTCCGCGACTTCATCTTGAGCGAAACACGTTACAACTCTCTTAAGAAGACAAATCCAGAGCACGCTGATCAGCTTTATGCTCAGGCTGAAGCTGACGCAAAGCGCAGAATGGAATTGCATAAGAAGTTTGCAAACATTTAATGTTTAACTTGAGTTTTAAACACTCAGTTTAAAACGATTCTAAACGCAGCAGGGCGGGCATTAATTTGTCCGTCCTGTTGTTTTTAATATACAAATATGTTATAATTCCATTAGATAATTAAAAAAATAATGGAGAAAAATTGTGAAAAATTTTAAGAGATTTTTTGTATTTTTTTGTGCTATTTTTTTACTAGTTTCGTGTAGTAAAAAAGAATCAAGTACATCCTCAAGTGTAAACAACAATCTCCCAATTAAGATTGTTGCAACAAGCGAAAGTTATAAGGAGCTTTTTGACAAGTTCACAAGCGAGACTGGAATCAAAACAGAGATGCTCAGCATGTCTTCAGGTGAGGTTCTCAGCAAGCTTAGAGCAGAAGGTAATAAGAGCTCTGCTGACCTCTGGTTTGGCGGTGGAATCGATGCATTTATGGCTGCAAAAGATGATGGACTTCTTAAGAAGGTTGACTTTAAGGATGCAAACCGCATTGATTCACGCTATAAGGATAAGGATAATTACTATTTCTCAAAAGGTCTTACTGTCGTAGGATTTTTACTTAACAACAAGATTATGAAGAGCAAAAACCTTCCATATCCTGAGACTTGGGATGATCTTACAGATCCTATATATAAGGGTGAAATCATCATGTCTAACCCTGCAATTTCGGGAACTAACTATGCAGCGCTCAATGGGCTTCTTCAGACTAAGAAGAGTGAGGGTTGGGACTACTTTACAGCTCTTAATAATAATATCGCTTATTATTCACGTCGGGGATCAGATCCAAAGAACAAGGTTATCGCAGATGAGTTTGCAATCGGCATCACATACCTTGATGGAACAATTGATGCACTTCTTGATGATTATGATGTAACAATCGTGTATCCTGAGGATGGTATTCCATACATTCCTGATGGAGTTGCTGTGTTTAACAATTCAGATAACGGCGAGGGTGCTGCAAAATTCATTGAGTGGCTCTATTCAAACGATGAGAATATGGTTCTTCTTTCAAAAATCGATAAAAAGACATCAATTAAAGTTATAGTTCCATCTCTTAAGGGTGTTGACCTTGATTATAGCACAGATATGCTTATGAATGAGGATCTCTCCCTATTTGGATCACAAAGAGAGTCAATTCTCTCACGCTTTGAAGAGATAGCATCATCAAAAACAACGTAATGAAGAAAGAGAGGAAAATATATAATTTTAGCATCAGTCTATTCTTATATTATTTTCCTCTTATTCTATTAATTTTATTCGTCCTATATCCACTTTTTGCGTTAATACTGAAAGGTTTTTACGAGGATGGACATTTTACGCTCTCATTTTATCAGAGCGTTGTAAGTGCTCAATCATTTAAAACAAGTCTTAATCATAGTCTTGAAGTGGCCTTTGTTGTATCGTTAATATCAGTTTTTGTTGCCATTTCATACTCAATGGTGCTCCACCACTCAAAGTCTAAATTTTTAAAAGCGCTCTTGCTTCTTGTAATACTTATATCGCTAATTTCACCACCGTTTGTTTCATCGCTTTCGTATATTCAACTCTATGGGAGACGAGGACTTATCACAAATGGTATTTTTCATCTATCAATAAGTCCATACAACGTTTTTGGAATCATAATAATGCAGGTGATAAGCTTTGCACCGTTTAACGTTATGTTCCTTCTTGGTTTTTTAAAAAACATTAAGAAGAATACAGTTGATGCATCAAGAAGCCTTGGTGCAAACGATAAGAGAATTTTTTTTGATATAATCACACCGACTATTAGAAGAGCCCTCCTTTCAATCTTTGTGCTTACTTTTATAAGATCGATTTCAGATTATGCCACACCGATTGTGATTGGTGGGCGCTACAATACAATCGCCTCAGACATCTATCTCCAGATGGTGGGATATTCAAATTTGAACAAAGTGTCTGTTTTAAACATGAGCATTATGATTCCATCGTTTATTGCATTCTTTATTTATCTTGAGTGTACTAAGCGAATATCGACAGATGAGAACATGAGCTATCAGAGCGTAACGCTTAAGAGTTTTAAGGTTGCAAAAATTGGTGTTTTGGGCTTCCTTATGTATGCTGTAACATTCTTTGTGTTCCTTGCATCGCTTCTACAGTACCTTTCTATATTCTTTTCATCCATCTTTAAGTACACTAAAAACGGGTATAAATTTACAAATGAATATCTTAAAAAATTTATGAGTAGCGATTTTAGCGCACTAGTACGGAGCGTTACGTATACGCTAATTGTAATCCTGATTTCACTTGTTCTGTCACTACTTGTCTCATATTACCTTTCGCGTTTTAGGAGCAAAAAGGGTAAGCTTACAGAGGCGCTGATTCTACTTCCATATACGATTGCAGGTCCTACATTCGGAATTGGATACATACTGGCGTTCAATCACCGCCCGTTATACATCACAGGAACAGCATTGATTGTGATTCTAAATATGACATTTAAACAGTTTCCAATATCGTATAGAATCATAAACGATTCGGTGAGAAGCATAAGCTACAACCAGGACAGGAGTGCATTATCACTCGGTGCATCAAAACTACGTGTGCTTAAGGACATAATAATACCTGAGATGAAGGAAGGGGTGAGATCGCTCTTTGTGTATAACTTTTCAACATCAATGACTACAGCAGGATCTATTATATTTCTAATTACGCCGCGATCACAACTTCTTGTGTTCAGCCTGTTTGATGCAGTATACGTTGGCGATTACGGGAGGGCGTCAGTGATTGCAAGTTCTATAATACTTGTTGTAGGAATTGTGGAGTTATTGTTTTTGCTTCTACTAAAGAGTGGTAAACGTTCAAGGAGAAGCTATGTATTTAATGCTTGAAAACATCAATGTATCATATGGAAGTAAGGCTATCCTTAAGGATCTAAACCTTCAAGTTCAGAAAGGTGAGATTATGTGCTTACTTGGAGGCTCAGGGGAGGGCAAAACCACTATTCTTAACGTGATTGGCGGCTTTGTAAAACCCCAGAGCGGCAAGGTAATCCTTGAGGGACGTGATATCACAAATGTTCCTGTAGAAAAACGGCACATTTCAACTGTATTTCAGTCGTACTGTCTATTTCCACATATGAATGTGTATGATAACGTTGCCTACGGGCTTAAAATTGCCCATAAGAGCAAAGAAGAGATTAAGAGTAAAGTTGATGAATACCTTAATATAGTTGAACTTCTTGATTATAAAAAGAGACGTATCTATGAGCTCTCAGGAGGACAACAGCAACGCGTTGCGCTTGCAAGGAGTCTGATTGTTGAGCCATCGCTTTGCCTTCTTGATGAACCATTTTGTAACCTTGATGCAACGCTTAGAGTAAAGATGAGGGAAACGCTTAAGAACATTCAGAAACGTCTTTCTACAACCATGGTGTTTGTTACTCACGATGCTGAGGAGGCACTCTACCTTTCAAACAGCATTTCAATCATAGAGAATGGTAAAATTGTAGGCACATATGGGCGTGATAAAATCATGCGTAAGGATATTGATGATTACTCATACTCATATTTGAGCCTTGATGACTATGAATGGGAAGGTGACTACTTATATAAGAAGATGAGGATTAACTGATGCTTATTGATATGCACCTTCATGAAAAGCTATTCTCAAAAGACAGTCTAATCAGTGTTGATGACATCATAATTGAGGCAAAGAGGAAGGGTCTTGATGCAATCTGTATCACAGATCACGACAACATGGACTTTTACCCGTACAGGGATGAATACTCAAAGAAATACGACATTCCAATCTTTCTAGGCATTGAGATGTTTACAGATCATGGCGACATCACAGCCTGGGCGAAAGATCTTTATAAACATCAATTTAGATTAAAATGTGATGCGTTTGACTTTGTGGATCTTGTATACTCACTTGGTGGCTTTACAGTCTCCTGTCATCCATACAGAAACAACAATAGAGGGCTTGAGGACAGCATAAGAGAATTTAAAAAACTTGGCGGAGTTGAGGTGTTAAATGGAAGCACAGATAAGCGCTCGAACCTCAAAGCCTATGATATTTGTAAGGAATGTGGCCTTAAAACCATAGGAGTCAGCGATGCTCATGTAAGGATGAACATCGCAAAGTATGTAACGTATCTTCCTTATAAGGTTGAAACGCTTGAGGATTTCATTTTAGAGCTTAAAAACGAGAGCCGAATAAGAGCCGCATTTTGGAACGGCAATGAGTACATAAAAGTTGAAAGTAGGGATGATGTAGTATAATCATGAGTTGGGAATAATATTTATCCCCAACTCACTGAGTGGGCAAATTTTAGTAATCAATTAATTTGATATTCAATCATTTTTCAACAGTCAACTAGCTTGAACAGGATGTGCATTCCTCAACTTCAAGCGACTTACTCCTTACATAGTAGATGGTCTTAACGCCTTCTTCCCATGCCCTTATGTAGAGATTTAAAACCTCCTTCATTGAGTAGTCGTTTGTGATGTAGAGGTTCATGCTCTGAGCCTGATCTATATGGCGCTGTCTTATTCCGTTTGCTCTTACGCTCCACATCTGATCAATAGTATGTGCACTCTTATAAAGCCATGTGGTTTTTGAATCAAGGTCCGGTGCAAGGCGAGGAAGCATATTGCCTTTCTTCTCCTCATAGAAGAACTTATTCATAACAGGGTCAACGCCTGCTGTAGTGCCTGCGATTATGCTTGTTGAGCTTGTTGGAGCAATTGCAAGGATGTATGCGTTTCTCACGCCGTGTTCCATAACGCTTTCCTTAAGCGACTTCCATTCCTTTGATGTGTAGTTTCTCCTATCAAAATACTCGCCTGTCTGCCACTCACTGCCTTTGAATAATGAGTATGCGCCTTTTTCCTTTGCAAGTTCATTTGATGCAGTAATTGCCGCAAAATTGATGTTCTCAAAGAGTTCATCCACAAACTTAAGGTGATCATCGCTTTCCCATGCGATACCCTGTTTTGCAAGCATGTGATGATATCCTGAGATTCCAAGCCCAATCGAGCGATACTTTGAGTTTGTGATTTCAGCGTAGGTGAGTGGAAGATGGTTTAGTGTAATCACGTTATCAAGCGCTCTTACCACTGTTTTGATAACGCTGTTGAGCTTCTTTTTGTTTGTAACATCAAAATTGCCAAGCGAGAGGGATGCAAGATTACATACAACAAGGTCACCAGGCTTTGTAACTGTAACCACAACATCATCGCCATCCTTCGTCTTAACAGAAATCTCTTCAAGTTCAATCTCACTCATATTCTGTGCTATCTCTGTGCAGAGGTTAGAGCAGTAGATTATACCCTTGTGTTTGTTAGGGTTTGCTCTGTTTACTGTGTCTCTGTTAAAACAGAATGGAGTTCCTGTCTCTACAGCGCTCTTTAGAATCAATCGGACTATCTCTTTTAATGGTACAACCTTCTTTGAGATACGAGGATCCTCAACGCATTCCTTATATCGCTTTTCCCATTCTGCGCCAAAGTAATCCTCAAGATGATATCCCTTATGAATGAACACATCGTGTGGGCAGAGTAGGTACCATGAGCCGTTTAAGTCTTCTTTGCAGCACTTCCAGAAGTAATCAGGATAGCAAACTGCAGGGAACACATCGTGAGCCTTCATTCTGTCGTCTCCGTTGTTTGTACGAAGCGCAAGGAACTCAAGTATGTCTCGATGCCATACATCAAGGTATACAGCAACAGCGCCAGCCCTCATACCAAGCTGATCTACAGCAACAGCCGTATCATTTACAATCCTAATCCATCTGATTACGCCACCTGCTGCTCCTTCAAATCCTCGGATTTCAGATCCGTTTGCTCTCACTTTACCAAAGTACAATCCCATTCCGCCGCCCATCTTTGATACCTTTGCAAAGTTATCAATTGAACGGTAGATTCCATCAAGGCTATCAGGGACCGTATCAATAAAACAGCTTGATAGCTGATGCATAGGCTTTCTGGCATTCGAAAGAGTAGGGGTTGCCATTGTCACTTCAAGACGTGAAAGTACATCGTAGATCTCCTTGACTCTCTTCATCCTATCCTCTTTTTCAGGAAGGGCAAGATGAAGCGCAATGCCTAAGAATAATTCCTGAGGCGTCTCAAGAGGTTCAAGCTTATGTGAGTGAATTACATAGCGTTTAAGAAGGAGATCCAAGCCTGAATATGTAAATAGGTTGTTTCTCTTTTCATTTATGAACTTTTCAGCCTCATCAATTTCCTTTTTTGAGTAGTTTTCGAGGATATATTCGCCGTATAGCTTTTCGTTTGTAAGAAACTTAACCTTATCGTAGAATGAATAGATGCCTCTCTCTTTAAGGCGTGGATTGAGGTCGTATTTGAATGCAAAGAGTAGGATACGTGCAGCAATCTTTTCCCACTTTGGACTTGTAGGTGTGGTGCTTTCAATTGCAGCCTTGGCTAAAGCAGATAGCTTTTCACTTACAGTCATGCTCTCCTTTGCAAATGAGTGATATTTATCCGTGAGTATCTGCATTGAATACTTTGCGTCAGGATAATCGTTTTGAATGTTTACAATAAGTGAGTCGAACCCCTTAAGGTTAGGGAAGGCCTCAATTAGATCAAGGCGCTCATCACGCTTAAGTGTGCGTGTGTTTCTGAACAAAATGTAGTTCTTTGCAGCCTGATAGAGTCCTGCATCCATAAGGGTTTTTTCAACCTCATCCTGGATTTCTTCAACAGTCCATCTCTTACCGCTGTCAAGCTTTTTCACTACATTTTTTGTAAGAGCGTTACACTCATCCTCTACAAAGCTTAAATCTGTAGATAGAATAGCTTTTTTAATTGCACCAAAGATCTTTGTTGAGTCGAACTCTTCCTCACGCCCATCACGTTTTACAATAAACATTTATCACCCCTCAATTAATTCTTTTACCTTTGTAATTAAATCATCAAAAGAGACATCAATCTTTTCATCAAGGTTCTTTCTAAGCTTTAGTTCAACCTTTCTCTCCTTAAGTCCTCGTGAGCCGAGCGTGATGATAATAGGACATCCAATAAGCTCTGCATCTGCAAATTTCACACCTGCATTCTCGCTTCTGTCGTCGTAGAGCGTTTCGATGTGATTCTTTATAAGTTCATCGTAGATCTTGTCACATTCTGTATTGTCTTTGAGTAGGGATACAAGATGTACAGCATAAGGGGATACAGAGAGTGGTAGCTTAAGTCCTTTCTCATCGCTGTATTCCTCAGCCAAACATCCTAGTGTTCGTCCAACTCCAATACCGTATGAACCCATGATTACAGGCTGCCTTTTTCCATTTTCATCCTGGAAGTATAGGCCAAAGCTTTCGCTGTATCTTGTGCCAAGCTGGAAAATGTTTCCAACCTCGATTCCACGGTCTGCAGAGAGTGGTTTTCCGCATTTTGGACAGATGTAGCCGTTCTTTGCGCTTGCGATATCCGCAACAATTCCGCCATTCCAATCCCTTCCATAATTTGTATTGAGATAATGAAAGCCATCCTCATTTGCACCTGCTACAAGATTCTTATTGTCCCTCACACTCTCATCAACAACTAACACAGCATCATCAAGTTTTGCACCAAGCGGAGAGGCAAAGCCTGGAATCATACCACATGCCTTTATCTCATCATCCTGTGCAGGTCTCATCGAAAGGGCGCGAGATGCAAGGGAAAGCTTACTTTCCTCAACATCATAATCGCCACGGATAATTGCAACAATGAGCTTATTTGCATGCTTTGTTGGGTCATTCTTACACTCAAATTCACCCATCATAAACACAGCTTTTGCAGTCTGGTTAGGCCTGATTTTTAAGAGTTCACAGAGTTCATCGATGGTTTTTGCATGTGGTGTCTTTACTTTCTCGATAGGCTTTTCTGTAGTTTCGCCGTTTGTATCCTTTTTAAACTTTGCAACCTGCTTATTTGCAGTATATCCGCATTCGTCACAGTGGATAATAGTGTCTTCGCCAAGCGGGGAGAGGTACATGTATTCGTGTGATATCTTACCGCCCATCATTCCTGAGTCTGAAAGGACTGCAAGAACTTTAAGTCCAAGGCGGCCAAATATCTTAAAGTATGCATCGTAGTGAGCCTTGTACTGTTTTTCAAGCCCAGAGATGTCTTTATCAAAACTATATGAGTCTTTCATGGTGAACTCACGAACACGAATCAATCCTGCACGAGGACGAGGGTCATCACGCCATTTTGTCTGAATCTGGTAGATCAACTGTGGTAGTTTCTTATAGCTATCAATCTGTGAAAAGGCTGCATCTGTTGCGCATTCCTCGTGAGTCATAGCAAGAACCATATCCCTGTTGCCTCTATCGTTAAAGCGTGTGAGTTCAGATCCAATAGAGTAGTAACGCCCTGTCTCTTTCCAGAGGTCTGCAGGGTTAATCACAGGAAATTGAACTTCCTGACCACCAATTGCATTAATCTCTTCACGGATGATGTTCTCAATTTTCTTAATAGCCTTAAATCCAAATGGAAGTAAATCAAAAATACCGCTACCTATCTGCTTAATATAACCCGCTCTTAGGAGCATCCCATAGCCTCGGCTCTCTGCAGAAAGCGGGGCTTCTCGTAATGTCTTTGAAAAAGATTGTGAAAGTCTCATAGCTCTAAATTATACAGGTTTTCTCTCAAATAAAAAAGACAAAAATGACCTTTATGAATAGACAAAATGTTCAAAAAATACCTATAATTGAAATATGCTAAAAAATATTGAAAAATCAACAATTTTAACCTTAAAAAATGAGGTTGAATACAAGAAAGGTCAAGTTATCAGCAAGACTTTATCACAAAACGAACATCATTCTGTAACTATTTTCTCATTCGACAAGGGGGAAGAGATCTCAACTCATGAGTCTGATGGAGATGCACTTGTTCTCTGTCTTGACGGCGTTGGTATGCTTACAATAGATGGAAAGGAGTACGTGATTAAAGAGGGGGAGAGTGTTGTAATGCCTGCCCATCATCCACACTCTGTATACGGAAAAGAGCAGTTTAAGATGCTGCTTGTTGTGGTGTTTTAAGTTTTTCTTGATATAACGAATTAATTTCATTATTATTGAGATTAGAAAAATATTAAATTGGAGGATAATTTAATGAATGTTTTTCAACTTGGATGGAAGAATTACAAGAGTCTTTGGACATCAGAAAAATACGTATGTTTCAAGGGAAGAACATCAAGAAGGGACTTCTGGGCTACTATTCTAATTCACGCTCTTTTCTGCGCTGCAGCATCAATTATTGATATCATAATCGGGCTAATAACATGTACTGAATTCTCATTCATTTCAACCCTTTATGTAATCGCAACATATCTTCCACTTCTTGCTCTTCAGTCGAGAAGGCTTCATGATGTAGGACGCTCAGCGTGGTGGATCGTTGCAGAGATTATAATCGACGTCGTGTTTGTTATATCTCTTGTTTGCATCCTAATTACAGGCGTGTTCTATGCATTCTCAGATTATCTTGATTACGGGTATATCGCAAGCGGACTTACAGGTCAGCTATTCCTCTTTATCGTTCTCGCCATTGCATCGGTCGCAATTTCTATTGTGAACTTCATCTTTACGCTTCTTAAGGGTGTAAAGGGTGCAAACATCTACGGTGAAGATCCATATTTGAATCAGAATGTTACAATAATCAATCCTGTAAACACATCAGACAACGTATCTCAGCCTACAAGTACTCCTACAAGCACAGTAGATAATCCGCTATCCGATGAAAACTGCACATCAAAGGGTCAGAATAACGATGCTAACAGCAATGGAGACAACTACTCAATCTAAAGATGTTTAGTTGATAGTAATGTATCTGACTTATTATTGTTAAGTTTTTCAAAAAGCCGGCTACGCGCTGGCTTTTTTTGTTGTGTAATACGGATAGTTGATATAGAATGTATAAAATATGACACTTATTGAAATAATTGTACTTTCCATAGCGCTATCCCTTGATGCATCGGCTGTGTCTTTATCAAGTGGGGTTAAGATGCCCCATTTTATAGTTAAGAAAGCGTTGATCTTTGCATTTGCATTTGGATTTTTTCAGGCTCTTATGCCCATCCTTGGATACTTTTTAGGTGAGGCTGTTGCGGTTTATATCGATAAGTATTCATCCCCGATTGTATGCGTAATTCTTGCCTTTATCGGAGGTAAGATGATTGTTGATGCAATCAGGGAGAAGGATGATGATTTTACCTGCATCAAAGACTGCGATCACTGTGTAAGTAAAGGTGAGTGTAAAATTATAAGAATTGACTACAAGGAGCTCTTACTCCTTGCCATTTCCACAAGTATAGATGCCTTTGCTGTAGGAGTTACATTTTCACTTCTTAAGGTGAATCTAATTGCATCAGTTTCGATTATTGGGCTTATCACATTTGTGATGTGTTTCGTAAGCGTGTGGATTGGAAGTAAATTCGGCGAGAAATACAAGAAACTTGCATCGATTATCGGCGGCATAGTGCTTATAGCAATTGGCTTACGTGTGGTAATTGCGTAAATATTTGGATATAATAAAAATATGGTTGAAGCAAGAATTTTAAAAGGTTTTCGTGACTCTCTTCCACTTGATGAGATTAGAAGAGACGAGATGATATCAAAGATCAAGAGCGTATTCTCATCATTTGGCTATGCTCCGATTGACACTCCATGCCTTGAATACGAGGATGTGCTTTTATCAAAAAGCGCAGGCGAAACTGAAAAACAGATCTATTCGTTTGAAGATAACGGCAAGCGTAAGGTGGCGCTGAGGTTCGACCTTACAGTTCCATTTGCACGCTTTGTTGCAATGTATGCACATAAAAATATTGAACTTCCATTCAAGCGCTACCACATCGCTAAGGTGTGGCGCGGTGAGAAGTCACAGCATGGAAGATATAGAGAGTTCTATCAATGTGATGTTGATACTGTAGGCTCAGATTCATTCAAAAGCGATGCAGAGATAATCGAAGTGATCATAAGCGCGCTTACTAAGCTAAATGTAGGCTCCTTTGAAATGCACATCTCGCATAGGGGGATTCTTAAGGCACTTCTTGAAAGCCTAAACTTAAGCGACAAACAAACTGAAATTCTACGCCTTCTTGATAAGATAGATAAGATAGGAAAAGAAGGGGTAGAGAAGGAACTTCTTGAGCTTTTAGGCGATAAGAGTGCCATCGATAAACTTTTGAAGTTTGCATCATTTAAGGAAAAGGGTGATAAGCTTTCTGACATCGATTTTATCAAAAATTCTCTTAACCTTGAGAATACTGATGCGCTTTTAAGCCTTAAAAACATATATGAATCTTTAAGCTATGATGCAAAGAAGCACATTGTGGTTGACTTCTCAATAACACGTGGCCTTGATTACTACACAGGCTTTGTATTTGAAACATTCCTTACAAACGTAAAAGGTGTGGGTTCAATTTCATCAGGTGGCCGCTATGATAACCTTACAGGTCTTTTTATGAAGGAGAAGATCACAGGCGTTGGTGGATCAATCGGGCTTGATCGCCTAATTAGCGCCCTGGATACAAGTGAGTCAAATGTTAAGGGAACATCAGATCTCTACGTTGTTCCTGAGAAGGACATCTCTGTTGATGTTGAATTCATCAAGCGCATAAGGGAGAACGGGCTTAGAGTTGATGTTGCCCCAAGTGAGAAGAAGAACAATCAGGTTTATAGGTATGCCGAGGTTAATCACATCCCATACGTTCTCTTCTACTCAGAGGGATCATTTATGCTTAAAACCATCACAACAAGAAAGGAAGAGAAGTTTACATCGCTTATGGATGTTGAGAAACGCCTGATACTCTGTGAAATTTAAACGTTATGAATGTAAAAGATCTGTTAGTATACAAACACAAAGATGAAATTCTAAAAAGCCTTAAAGAGAATCAAGTACTCATTATTGAAAGCCCAACAGGTTCGGGAAAAACCACAGGAATCCCGATTATCCTTCATGAAGCAAAACTTGATCAGGATGGAATGATTGGAATCACGCAGCCTAGACGAATCGCTGCAATGAATGTCACATCATTTATCAAAAATCAGCTCTCGCTTGATGAGAAAGATAACACTGTTGCCTTAAAGATGCGCTTTCAGGATGACACTGATCAGTCCACTCAGATTAAAATCATGACAGATGGCATCCTACTTGAGGAGCTAAAGCAGGATAGGATGCTCTCAAAGTACAGCGTGATCATGGTTGATGAGGCACATGAGAGAAGCCTTAACATCGACTTCATTCTTGGACTTCTTAAGGAGATTATAAGGGTTAGAAGCGACCTTAAGGTGATAATCTCATCTGCAACAATTAACCCAAAGGAGTTCTCAAAGTTCTTTGATGATGCACCAATTCTTTCAATTCAAGGTAAGGCATACGATGTTGATATAAAATACATGCCTCTTAATACTGAAGTGCCAAAGGATGTTAAAAATAAGCGTCTATTTCAGGATGACATCAAGATTAAAACCATAGTTAGTATTGTTGAAAAAGAGGTTAAAAAGAAGAGTGGAGATATCCTTATTTTCCTCTCAGGAGAAGCGATAATAAAGAAGGTATACTCTGCGCTTAAGTACTCAAAAGTATCAAAAAAACTCGACATTTACCCGCTCTACAGCCGCTTATCCAAGGAAGACCAAAACAGCGTATTTAATAAGACTAAGCCTGGCCTTACAAAGGTTGTAGTATCCACAAACATTGCAGAAACGAGTATCACAATCGATGGCATCACTGTGGTGATCGATTCAGGTGAGGCTAAGAACAACTACTATAATGGCTACAACTTCACATCATCACTTGTTGAGGGAAAAATATCAAGAAGCAATGCATCTCAGCGCTCAGGGCGTGCAGGACGCACACAAAATGGAGTCTGTTATCGCCTCTATTCAAAGGAGGATTTTGATGCGCGTCCCATGTTTTCAGAGCCTGAGATTACACGCTCTGATCTTAGCGACGTTGTGTTAAGATCGATAGATCTTGGCATTAAAGATGCAGAGAACTTCCCATTCATAAGCCCTGTACACATTGCATCAATTACATCGGCATATGATACTCTTAAACTCCTTGGTGCAATAGATAAGGATAGAAATATAACGGCGGAAGGAGCATTTATGATGCGCTTTCCACTCTCTGTAAGGCATGCAAAGATAGTCGCAGAGAGCGTATTTAGGTATCCTGGTGCAATCAAAAAGATACTTGTTGCTGTATCGTTTATATCCACAAAGAGCCCATTTGTATCCATTGATGAGACGAACGAAGAGGATGCACGCATCGTCTGGAATAAGTATAGGACTAAAGATGGTGACTTTGTTGCATTCTTGAGGATCTTTGAGGAGTACACATCACTTGCCACAACAGAGGAGAAGAAACACTACGCTGATGTACACTATTTAGACTATGAGAGCATGAGTGAAATTGAATGCGTTAACAATCAGCTTGAGGAGATACTCTCTGATATGATGATTCCGATAAGCGACAACTGCTCACTCTCTGAGTATATGATATGCATTGCAGAAGGCCTTAAGCAATTTATTGCACGCCGTGATGAGAGGACAAGACGTTCACTTAAAAATGTAGACAAATCAAAGAAGTTCTCAGAATATACGTACATCACAGTAACAGGTGAGCGTGAGGTGTTGAGTATGAGCACTCTAATGCTTGGATATCCTGACTTTATCGTATCTGCAGAAGTATCAGGCTCAGGGCGTATGTTTGCACGTACCGTATCCCCATTAAAGAGCGAATGGATATCCTTGCTCTCGGATGATGTATTTAAGATGTTCTACAGCAATTACGGCAAGAAGAAAAAGGCAGAAAGAGAGAGGCCAAAGGTGAAGGATAACGGAAAGTCTGGGAAAAGACTTAAGAAAAAGAGCAAAAAATCCAAGAAAAAATCATCCAAATAAAGGGTAAATTTTCAAATTAAAAACTTAATTGTTTACATCTTGAAAACTTTATATAAAAGGCTTAGATTATAATAAGATAATTATTACAAAAACGAAGGTATAAAATGGCTACAAACAAAGTTTTTACATCAAAAGATTCAGACATTGCATGGATAGAGAGATCTTTTGATAAAAAAGATTATTCTCAATCCGAAAAGATGTTCCCAATTGAAATTGCTCGAACAGCTCGCGCTTTCCACAGACAGATTCCAGGATATAAGACATCACCTCTTGTATCACTTACAAATCTTTCACAGATGCTCGGGGTAGACAGCATTTGGGTTAAGGATGAAGCACAGCGTCTGGAGCTTAACAGCTTTAAGGTTATGGGCGGCTCATTTGCAATGTTCAGACTCATTCAACAAAAGCTTGGAATGAAGGATGATGAGATCACATACGACTATCTTCTTTCAAAGGAATGTAAGAAAAAGCTTGGCGATATGACTTTTGCATCAGCAACAGACGGCAACCATGGAAGAGGGCTTGCATGGGCTACAAACAAGCTAGGTTTTAAGTGTATGATCTATGTTCATAGCGCAACATCTCAGCCACGTATTGATGCAATTGCTAAGTTTGGAGCAACTGTAAAAGTTATTAAGGGCAACTACGATGATGCTGTACGTCAGTGTAACGAGGATGCAAAAAAGAACGGCTGGCAGGTTGTAAGCGACACATCATGGCCAGGATATACAGAGATCCCTACATGGATTATGCAGGGTTATAATACAATCCTTCTTGAGGCTCAGGAACAGTTTGCAAGCCAGGGTATCACAAAGCCTACTCACGTGTTTGTTCAGGCTGGCGTTGGTGCACTTGCGGCAAGCGTAATCGGATTCTACAGCGCTCTATTTAAGGAAAATTCACCTAAGTTTGTAGTTGTTGAGCCATCAAATGCTGCATGTCTTTATGAGACAGCACTTGCAAATGACGATAAGTGTCATACAGTAACAGGCGATCTTGATACAATCATGGCAGGTCTTGCTTGCGGAGAGCCATCTCCAATTGCATGGGAAATCCTTAAGAGACAGGCTGATGTATTTGTTAAAGTTCCAGACTATGTTGCTGCTCGTGGTATGAGAATCCTTGCAACTCCACTTCATGACGATCCACTTGTAATCTCAGGTGAAAGCGGAGCTGTAACTCTTGGATGCCTATATGCTATGCTTTCAAATGCATCTGATAAGAATGCTCAGAAGCACATCGATGAGCTTAAGGATCACCTTGGAATCGATAATAAGAGCCAGATCCTCTTTATCAACACAGAGCGTAACACTGACCCAATCCGCTTCCGACAGATTATTTGGGACGGAATGGATCCAGTTCCAGAGAGGTTCTGGACAGAACGTTAATGAATGATTTCATTATACCTTTAAATAAACAAGTTGATGTTACGAGTGCAAAAGCCCTAAACGGCGTTAAACGTAACATCAACAAAAAGGTAGGTCATACAGGTACACTCGATAAGTTTGCAGAAGGGCTCCTTATTGCTCTTACAGGCAGGTACACAAAGCTTACAGAAGAGTATATGAACCTAAAAAAGACCTACCTTGCAACTATTAAATTTGGGGAAGAGACTGATACCCTTGATCCTGAGGGTAAGGTGATTTATACATCCCCAGTAATCCCATCACTTGATGATATCAAAGAGACGCTTTCTTCAAAGTTTTTAGGTGAGACTACTCAAACTCCACCGCTTTATTCTGCGCTTCACATCAATGGTAAAAGGGCATCAGATCTTGCACGTACAGGTGTAGAGTTTGAAATAAAAGAGCGTAAGATCAATATCTACAGCAACGAGATTGTATCGTATGAAAATGGACTTCTAACAGCGCGTTTTGAAGTTTCAAGAGGCACTTATATACGCTCTCTTGCCCGTGATCTTGGGGTAAGTCTTGGCTCAAGGGGATACCTTACCGCGCTAAAACGTGAGAGGAACGGCTGTTTTACTTTAAGCGATGCTGTGAATTCTGACGACATTGAAGTACTCAAAAGTGAGTATACCCATCAGGAAAGCACAGAGTATGCGCTAGCAATCGGTGTGTTTGACGGGCTACATCCTGGGCATAGAAAGCTCATTTCACTTCTTAATGAAACCGCATCAAAGTATGGACTTAAAAGCC
>CAMDZB010000018.1 GCA_945910645.1 uncultured Spirochaetaceae bacterium
GGTTATGCGAGAACTTCAGAAGCGAATTGAGGAAGGTAAATGATACGCTCTCTGTGATGGTAAACGGGCGGAGGAACTTCATTCCGACCACCTCTTTTGTGTAGTCGTAAAGCACGTTGAGCGATGCACTCATGAACGAATTTGAATAGGATAAGGCGCCCTGCGACGTTTTATTAAGAAGTGCGGTGATGCTCTCTCCACTCATCGTATGTGACCCTGAGAGCACAAATCCTGCGTATGAAAGACGTAGAGTTGGCGCAATCGATGAGGAGAGAGGCGGAAGATTTCCCGAAACTGAAAGTGAAAGGATATTATTAAAGAATGACTTTGAGAACGAAAGGCTATGAGTTGTGATGTTTGTCTTGTTCCACTCGCCGTTTGCCTCCTCAACTACAGGTTGAGTTGTATCGCTTAAGGTCTTCTTGTATTTGTAGTACGTCATTGCAAGGTTCCATGAGAGTCCGAGTATTGGAATTGACGCTGTGGATGTTCCTGCAAGGGTGAACTCGTGCGATGTGAGGTTGTTCTGGCTCTCTTGCTTCGAGTAGATATAAGTTGGCGTAAGCTTTTGTGAGAACGAGAGGTAATTCTTGTTCACAGCACCATCTAAGCTGATTGTGCCTGTGGTTTTGTTGTAGAGCGTTTGGTCACCAAAGACGCTGTTCTGCCTCTCCGTTGGTGCAAGGTGCGTGTTTGAGAATTCCTCGTTGATTGTGTATGTCATCTTTAGATACGACTCGTCAAAGAACGTTCTGAACGTACGAGCAGACTCATCGTTGATCACTGCAGTTGCCGTAGAGTAACCCTGAGGAAGGGTGTTTTTCTTCTTCTCGTCGTCTATTTCCTTGCCGATGGGGTCGATGTGAATCACCTTGCCTTCCTCCATTGGCGTTGAGAGGTAGCGCTCAATCTCCTTCTGTCTGGCTCTCTGTATGAGGAGTTCCTTCTCGAGGCGTTCTGAGAGCGACATGTTATCAAGCTGGCTCTCGTACTCCTTTGCCTTTTCGTATGAGATTTCAAGCGCCTCTGTTGCCGTGGTGCCCTTCTTGATGTTAAAGAGCGTTCCACTCATCGATGCGGTGACTGACGGAAGCTTCACCTCGCCCCACTGGAACGAGTATGGCGCTCTTGATCCATTGGGCGCCTTCCATACCCTCTGAATCGACGCGTCAAGGCTGATTGTAAACGCCTGAAGGTAGTCAGACCTCCATGCTGATGGTAAACTCGTGGATAGCGTGAGTTTTTCCGTTGTGGTAGTCTCTGAACTTGACGAGTATGTAGTTGGGAACTTCTGTGATGTTCCAAAGAGGCTGTCGAATGAGAATGATGTGATTCTATTAAGGTACTTGTATCTAAACTGTGGGTCGCTGTAGAACGGAAAGTCAAGGGATGCCGTGAGGAATGAGAACTTTGCAGAAAGGTTACCATTAATGCCGTATCTAAACGATGGATAGACTGTGGATGTGTAAGTTGTTACCTTCCTCTGAGGCTTATATGCAATTCCTCCGTAAAGCGTGATTGCAAGCTGGTTTGAGAATAGATTAAATGCGCTGTCTGCCCCTAAGAAGAACCCTTCATCAACGTACGCATCCGCGAATAACGTTAAATGTGACTTTGTCTTTGATGCCCATGCCTCAAGAGGCGTTGCGCCCTCGGATGAACGCTTGTAGATAAGTCCGCTCTTTTTGATAGTACTCTTATCCGTACTTGCTCCAAACAGGCTTGTGAACGAATCGGCGATTGACTCATCCTCGTTGGCTTTTGATGTTTCCTTAAAGCCTCCGAAGATGTCAGTTGTGGTGTTTATGAACATACCCTTGTCTGATGCAAATCCGATTGCTGGGTTGAACACGAGGCTTGATCCTGGCATGAATAGGGCAGGAAGCGGAAGTATTGGCACACGGCCGACTTTTAAGAACATCATCGTGAGGAATACATCGCCTGTGTTCTTCGTCATGATCTCTTGAGCAGATATGCTCCATGCAGCGTTCATTGTGTTTCTGTTCGTGGCAAGTGTGGCATTCTTAAAGTAGGTTTCGCTTGTTGAGTTGTCGAACACCATTGCATCGCCCGACATGTAGTAGTTGATGATTTTGTTCTTTGCGGTCTTCTGCATGCCTCCAAGTGCGTCGTAGAGTACAATTGAGTTGTTTTCCCACGAGAATACAAGCAGATTTGATGTGATGTTCTGAAGTTTGCTTCCCTTTGCATCCTGAATGCTGATGTTGCCGTATGCAATCAGTATGCTCTCATCTGTTGAAATCACCATAGAGTCAGCTTTTAGGTTCTTGCTCTCGCCGTCTGCTGAGAATTGAACGTTCACATTGCCGTAGAGCGTAAGGGTGTTGTCATCCCCATTGTCCTCCGCTTTGGTTCTCTCAAAACGGTCTGCACTCACCACTTTGAAGCTATAATCTGATGTTTTCTTCTCCTTTTTGCTGTTGAAGAAGTCAAGAACCTTTTCTTCGGATAAGGTGATGCCGTAGAGCTTTAAAAGCTCCGATTTGTAGTCCGATGTGATGCCGTATGCCTCAGCCTGCGTCTTAAGTTCATCCTGCGTGGCTGTAAAGAGACTGTATGCAAAGAGGAGATTCTGAATTGGTGTTGTTGCAATCTCATCCACCACCTCTTCATCAACTCCCTCTTCTACCTCTACCTCTTCAGTCTCATCTCTTTCTAATGGTGCATCTAGTTTTTGGTGAATCTCTTCTGTTCCCTCTATGGTTTCTACAACTTCATCTAATTCTGTTGATTCTGATGATGGCAGTGACTCAATAATTGATTCAACATTTGGTATTTCCGTTGCATTTGGAAGTGCTAAATTTTGTTGATTTTCATCAGTGGTTTTATCTGTTAATTCAACACCTGGGGCGTCTTTGAGATCTTCTGTATCTGTATCATCACCAAAGGCGATAAAGAGCACGAATATCAAGAAGATCAAAACCAAAAACGCTCTCTTAGCCACTGTTGTTTACTTGAGTACCTCTTTTAAATACTTGCCCGTATATGAATCCTTGCACTTGGCTATTTCCTCAGGTGTTCCTTTCGCGATGATAGTTCCGCCGTTTTCACCGCCATCTTTTCCTAAGTCTATTATATAATCTGCCGATTTGATAACGTCAAGGTTGTGCTCGATTACAACAACGGTATTACCTGCATCCACAAGGCGTGAAAGCACGTCTATGAGCATCTGCACATCCTTAAAATGCAAGCCTGTTGTGGGCTCATCAAGGATGTAGAGGGTCTTACCTGTGCTAACCTTGGAAAGCTCAAGTGAGAGTTTTACCCTCTGCGCCTCTCCTCCTGAAAGATCAAGCGCGCTCTGACCGAGCTTTATGTATCCCAAGCCTACGCTGTTTACGGTATCAATAATGCGCTTTATACTTGAATGAGCCTTGAAGAACTCGCCTGCCTCTGCCATGGTCATATCAAGAACATCTGCAATACTCTTACCCTTGTAGAGAACGGATAGAGTCTCCTTGTTAAAACGCTTGCCGTTACAGACGTCACAGGGCACGTAGACGTCGTTTAGAAAGTGCATTTCAACTTTTATCTCACCATCTCCCTTACATGCCTCACAGCGGCCTCCTGGAACGTTGAACGAGAAGCGCCCTGGTAAAAACCCACGCATTTTACTCTCAGGAAGAGATGCGTATAAGTCGCGTATTTTATCAAATAGTTTAATGTATGTTGCAGGGTTCGAGCGAGGAGTGCGTCCAATCGGGCTCTGGTCGATGTTCACAAGCTTATCAATATTCTCGATGCCCTTGATTGATTTAAAGCCCGAGAAGCTCTCCTTTTTCCTAAAAAGGCGATCCTCGATTGCTGGCGTGATGATGTCGCAAAGGAGCGTGCTCTTTCCTGATCCTGACACGCCTGTGATCACCGTAAACGTGCCAAGTGGGATGGAAACATCGATGTTCTTAAGATTGTTTTTCTTACATCCTTTGAACACAAGTGACTTGCCGTTACCTTTACGCCTTACCTTTGGCACTTCGATTTTTTCACGCCCTGAAAGGTATGCACCCGTGAGTGAGTCCTTGTTGTCCTCAACCTCTTTTGGAGTGCCTGCTGCAACAACGTATCCACCGTTTACGCCTGCTCCTGGCCCCATGTCTACAACGTAGTCTGCCTTACGGATTGTCTCCTCATCATGTTCAACCACCACAACTGTATTCTGAAGATCCCTTAAGTGACAGAGCGTATCAATGAGGCGTTCATTGTCCCTCTGATGAAGTCCAATCGATGGCTCATCAAGCACGTAGAGAACGCCTGAGAGGCTGCTTCCAAGCTGAGTTGCAAGACGAATGCGCTGTGCCTCTCCTCCTGAGAGCGTTCCTGCCTGGCGTGAGAGCGTGAGGTATTCAAGCCCCACATCTTTGAGGAAGGTAAGCTTTTCTTTTACAGCAGCGATTGCCTCCTCACCGATCTTTTTTTCGTTCTCCGTAAGCTCAAGGCTGTTCAAAAAGTCGAGGTTTTCCTTAACCGTGAGCTCTGTAAGTTCAATTATGTTCTTTCCACCCACAGTTACAGCAAGCGCATCTTTGTTGAGCCTCTTTCCTCCACATTCAGGGCATGGAAGCTCTGTGCAGAACGACTCGTACCATGGCTTTGCAGAAGGGTATGCCATCCTCATGCGTCTCTTTAAGTCTGGGATGATTCCTGGGAAGTGGGAATGAATTACAGTCTTGCCCTCCGTTGTGTATGTCTGATACGAAAGCGTACAGTGACCTGCAGAGCCGTAAAGGAGCGCATCAAGCTGATCCGCTGTGAGCTTAGAAAGTGGCTCTGATAGTGAAAATCCCATCGCCTTTGCAAGCTCATCGATACCTAAACGCCCGTAGCGTGTGTCTGGATTGTTTGTGACAACTCCGCCTTCGTTAAAGCTCTTGGACATATCTGGAATGATTTTGTTTGGGTCAAAGTCGTTAAGCACTCCAAGCCCTGAACATTTAGGACAGGCACCAATTGGCGAATTGAATGAGAACAGTCGTGGTTCAAGAGCCTGCGGTGTGATTCCGCATATAGGGCATGTGCCTTTCCTTGAGAATATCTCCTTATGATCAAACGAGCCGTCCTCTTTGAACGTGGCGATTTCAACCTTGTCGTGTGCGAGTCCCAACGCAGTTTCTACGGATCCTGAGAGGCGCATTCTGTCTTCCTTGTTCACTCTGAGGCGGTCAACAACTATTGAGATAGTATGCTTGATGTTCTTCTCAAGGCGTGGAATTCGGTCTTGAAGATCAACCATGTTGTCATCGATAAACAATCGTGTGTAGCCCTCGCGTCGTGCATCATCAAGGAGCGACTTCCATTCGCCCTTCTCCTGTATCACCACAGGCGCAGCTATTGCAACAGGTGTGCCTTCTTTAATCTTATATACAAAGTCGATAATCTGGTCTGTATCAACCGATGTAAGCTCACGTCCGCATTCAGGGCAGTGTTGCTTTCCGATACGTGCAAAGATGAGCCTGTAGTGGTCGTATATCTCTGTGAGTGTTCCTACAGTTGAACGCGGGTTATTATGCGTACTCTTCTGTTCGATGGATATTGCAGGCGACAGCCCCTCGATTGAGTCTACATCACTCTTGTTCATCTGACCCAAAAACTGGCGTGCATACGGTGAAAGACTCTCCACGTATCGCCTTTGCCCCTCTGCAAAAATAGTATCAAATGCAAGTGAACTCTTGCCGCTTCCCGAAAGGCCTGAGATTACAATCAAACGGTTCTTTGGAAGCCTGAGATTTATGTTTTTTAAGTTATGCTCCCTTGCCCCTTTTATAACAAGGTAATCATGTTGATTTGTTTCATTCATAAGTAGTCTATTATATACTTTTTTTATGCGTTATGAACATAGAGAGCGAGAGAATTAAAGAGAGTAAAATCACAACAGCGTAGAACTTTAAAATGCTAATAATCGGCACCATGAGCGGGAATGAAAGCAGATAATATCCAAGGTTGATGTTAAATATTGACGCAATCAGTTTTATGATATGTGGAAAGAGCAGAGATAGTGTTACTCCAAGGATGAAACCAATGAGTATAAAGAATAGCATCACAGCCTCAACTGTAAGGACACCTTGAACAATCGATGTATACGTCCTCATGCCGTAGATCTTGAACATGCGGATGGCGTTCCTGTTGTCTTTGATGTATGAAAACGTAAGGGAGAGCGAGTAGAATGCCGAGAGGAGAGCAAAAAGGAACGAGATAAGATAAATGCTTGAGCGTGAGTCCTCGATTGTGGATGCAGATGTGTTTATGAAACTGCTCTTACTGACAAGCTTGTACTTGATACCTTCATCATCTAGGGCGGAGAGTACATTGTATAGCGCATCGCTGTTACTTTTGTTGGAACTCTTTCCGTTTCTTTTGCCGTTACTATTATCAATAATCACCTCGTGCGATATATTTTCTCCCTTCACGTCATCGGTGATTAGGTACGCGACATTATCATCGAAATGCGAAAGTCCTGTGCTATAAATGGGGTGAATGTCAATAAGGCGAGCGCGATTTGAATCTGATAAAAACAGCGCCCCTTCATCGCCAATATCTTTATAGTTTAGAGAGAGAAGCAAGCCGCTTGTAGGCAGTGTCTTAATATTTAAAACATCGAGTTTTTGCTCCGTAAAGTAGTCTTTTGTAACAGTCTTGATGAATAGTGGATTTGAGATGGAAAGAGCCTTAACTATCCCCACGTTTGGACTGTACTTATAATGCGTAACTTCGTTATCATTAAGATGCTCTGTTAAGCGCTCATCATCCTTTTGATCAACAGTAATTGTATATGTTCCGAACATCTCGTCGCTCATAATCCGTGAAATGCCATGAATCATGCTCTCTGAGAACGTGAGCGAAAGCGTGAATATCGTGATTGTAAAGCATAGAAGAATGTTACCCTTTAAAAACGCGTGATGTGAGAATACTTCCCTAAGCCATAAACGGATGAGTTTTAGCACTCCGTATTACCCTTTTTTAGGAGCGTCTTATTCTCGATTTTGTACATTTTGTCTGCTCTTTTTGAGAGCTCCTCTGAGTGCGTTACGAATAGAAGACTCTTGTTATAGTCTTTCACGAGCGAGAATAGCTCATCCTCAACAATTCGGGCGTTGTCCCTATCAAGCGAGCCTGTAGGCTCATCTGCAAACACCAGAACTCCATCCGACATGATAGCCCTAATTAGCGATACACGGCTTTTCTCACCACCTGAGAGGTAACGCGTCTTTGTGTGCAGTTTAGACTCAAGATTGAAACGATGTAAAAGATCGTTCTTTTTATTCTTATCCTGCTTTTTTGATGAGATCAGGAGAGGCAACATTATATTCTCCTCAACAGTCCAGGATGGAAACAAAAAGTTCTTCTGAAACATAAACGAAAAGTTACGCCTAAGAAGCGCCTTCTTATCGTCACTCAAACTCTTTACGTCTTTGCCGTTAATTAAAAGAGTGCCACTTGTGGGAGTCTCGATTGTGGCGGCGATGTGTAAAAGCGTGCTTTTTCCAGATCCTGATGGCCCTGTAATCGAGACGCTTTCACCCTTAGCGATCGCAAGGTTAACATCTTTAAACAAGAGGAGTTCAGAGCCGTTGTCGATAAATGACTTTGATATGCCTTTAAGCTCTATTATATTACTCATCGCTACACTCCTTTGATATATCGAGTTTTTGTATCCGCCTTGCGCTATCTATAAGCATCATAAGTAAAAATACTAGCGAAAGGGTTAAAAACACAACAACTGATCTCCAGTCGCTTCTGAACACAAACACAGAGCGCGATGAAAAGAGATGCGCAATAACCCTTGATAAGAGTGTAGTTTTTGATAAAAACACACCAAAACCCACCCCTAGAAGGGATGAAATGACCATTGGAACAAAGAGCGATATAAAGAACATCCTTCTTGTGTCTTTAGTCTTCATCCCATACAAACTCAGAATTACAAACTCATCCTTTCTCTCATCAACCATGTTGTTAATCGTCTTTTTGAAGCTTAAGAACAAGAGCGCCACGAGAGCAAACATTGTGAACATTAAAAACACCCTTTCTATAGTGAGCGCAGAGTACATAAGCGAGCATTCATCCCTGTATGATGAAAATATGATGCCATCATCTATTTTCTTGACCTCGCTAATAATGGTCTTTTCGTTTGACGCGTAGACTCCTATATTAACGCTGTTTGTATCCTTAAGCGGCGTGAATATAATAAGCGGTGATGAAAGCGGTGTCCTCTCGTAGTATGGCTCCTTGTTTTTCATTTCGATTTCCTCTATCACAACACCTCCGCTCTCACCAGCCTTCAGAGTTAATAATTCTGATGAACTTTTAAACAGGTTTGATGGCATAACGTATAGATCATCGCTGTAGATGAATTCAGGAAAGTATACAAAATGTCTATTAAAATCAGGGCGTTTGAAGTAGTTCTCGTCGATTTCCCTTATCTTATACGCGCTGTATCCTGATGTAGACTGACTGTATACATCCCTATCTTTATAGAAGTAAAACTCAGCGTTATTATCAGAAAGCACAGCCTTTATTTCATCAAATTTATCTTCTTTCACGTCTTTAATAATCAGTGGAAACGACGATACGTTATACAAAGATGATACTTGGTCGCTCTGTAAGCCCTTCATAAAAAACAGCACCACAACCACGAGTGTGAACACAAGAAACACAGAAAGCGTCTCAAATAAAAAAATAGCTTTTAAGGATCTTAGATGCCGTTTGGCAAGTGTAAAGATGTTAGACATACCTCACCCTGAGCACCTTCATGCCATCCCCATCATACGTGACAACAGCGTACTTCTTGCCCCCTTCAAAGAGCTCTGTATCTATCTCGTCCGAGCGGTATATGATGCGCTTTAGCATGCCCTTTTCGTTTGACTCCTCACGGATGGTTCTGATGGCATCTTTGTAGTATTCCTTTATGAGAACAGAGCCTTTCTCCTCCAGAGTATAATCAAGGGTGTTGTCCTCTTTATACGTGTATTTAACACCAGCATCCTCAAGGATTAGCCCGTCTTTTGAATAGATGGTTGTGTTGTTGTCTGTCTTGATTATTAAATTGTCATTGTCGTGTGTGACTGTGTACTTCTCTTTGCTGTTGCTGTCTGTTTTGAACGTAACGCGCCCAAAGAATGTCTCGTATGTGTCAAACTTCTCATCGCTCCCCTGAAGGTATAGAGTTCTATCATCCAAATCCTGAAAAAACGAGTAGGTGTCATTATTTTTAATTCCTAGCACCGCCCCTGATTGCGGCGAGCGGTAGAACACCTTCTGACTTTTGGTATTGCCTTCTTTGTCTGTGGTGGTTGACGAGATAAGGTGAAGAGATGAATCATACAGGTTTATCTCCCTGTTGCCATCCTCGTCTATGTGCTCCACAAGGTTGCCGTTTTCGTCGTATTTATATGTGTCGATTTTACCGTTTGGGTCTATCTCTTCTTTTGTGGTGACCTTGTCAGCTATAGTGGTGATATATCGCTTTACAACCTTGCCTGACTGTGTGAGTATCGATTCCCTATCGCTTATCACATTAAGATAATAGCCGTCATCTGATGTTGATCGTATCTGCCCTATAGAGTTAGACGGATGAACCTCCGCAAAGAGCGAGGATGCAACACAAAAGCAAAATACCTTTAAAAAAAGTGATTTTATCACTTTAAAAGATTCTCCAAAAACTCATCCTTATTGAACTTCTTGATATCATCATAACCCTCACCCGTGCAAGTATAAACTATCGGGAGATTAAGCTCCTTTGATATTCGTATGACAGCCCCACCTTTTGAGCCTGAATCAAGCTTTGTAAGGATTATGGCATCTATTCCAAGGGATGTTGTAAAAACCGATGCCTGGTTGAATAGATTCTGCCCGCTTGTGGCATCAAGCACCAAGAATTTATAGTAATGCTCCTTATCAACGCGTGAGTTTACAATTTTATCAACCTTCTGCATCTCTTTAATAAGGTTATCTTTAGTGTGAAGACGCCCTGCTGTGTCTATTAGTGCAAGCTCTGATTTTTTAGAGGCTGCTGCGTCAAGAGTGTCGTATACCACTGCAGCAGGGTTCCCAGCATTTACAGGAGCCACCACTGGGATTGAGAGCCTCTCGCCGTGAAGAACAAGCTGTTCTGATGCAGCTGCACGGAATGTATCTGCCGCGCCAAGAATCACGCTGTAACCCTTGTTTTTAAAGAGCTTTCCAAGTTTTGCAGCGGTGGTGGTTTTGCCACTTCCATTAACGCCAAGAAGAAGCGCAACAGAAAGATCTCCCCTTTGCGGTTCAAAGTCAAAAGAAGTAATCAAGGATGAGAGCTCATCCTTGATTATGTTTCTGATGGAAGAGGCGTCTTTGACCTTGTCTTCCTTTGCCTTCTTTAAAAGCAACTCAGAGAGATGATAAGAGAGGGATGAGCCGAAATCCGACTCAAGAAAGAGGTCTTCGTATTCCTCTACGTTTGCCTCCCTCTCCTTGGCATCCCCACTCTTAAATAAATTTAAAAACTTCGTAAATAATCCCATCTGTAGTTTAGTTACTTAACGTCCCCAGTTATTTCTGCTTGATTCGCATAAGGAACATAAAATGCAACAGGTGTCCCAGACACAACATCAAGATCAGAATTAGACACGCGGGCAAACCAATTCTGACTGCTATAAACATCCTGAATGCCAGGATCAAAGGCTTTGGTTCCACTTGGACTCGCTGATTCTGTATAGCCTTGAGCAGCTCCTTTAGACACCCCAATTAGAGGATAAGCTGCAGGAAAATCCCTTCCTGCATAAACCGTAATAGGATCTTTGTAAGGATCCCAGGATGTTCTGCTGTCATTTTCTGACCCCAAAAACAGTTGTGTATAATTACCCGTTTCATACTTATCATCTTTTCGCTCAAACTTTACGTACGCTTCATCTGAAGAAATGCCTGCTTTCAGATATCCGCTGGCAGAGTACGTACTAACGGCTACTTCCTTGTTCATAAACGAAGCATATTTCTCAAATTCATCTCCGACCCGTATAGTGCCATCAGAATAAGTTCTTACAATCCAAGTATTTTTGAATGTATTTTCGCCTCCAAATTTCTTAAAGAACCCTTCGATTGACATGTATATAAATTTATCCTGTTCCCAATAACAGGTGAACAGGTCAGAGCCGTCTAATCCCACACCTACAATATCTTTGAAAGTCGGCCATGACACCTCAACCTGATTTCTAAACTGAACAAAGTCCATTTTCCCGCCTCCACGGTGTCTTATAGTAATTCTTCCATCCCATGTAATAGAATACGTCATGTCAAATCGATATATCTCGTCATAAAACCTAGCATTTCCTATCAGATTCATACCTGCAACATTAGCATAATTTGAAAATCCTTTTATTTTATCTAACGGGAATGAAAAATACATATAACTTCCAACAGAGCCCGAGCTTCTCCTCCTCTTCATCATGTTTAAGCCTGAACTTCCCATAACGTAAGTATAAAACTCTGGATTTGCTTTTATGTAGTAAGGCGATTGCGAACTCCAACCATTGCCATATAGATAATATCTATTCTGTGGAAGAGTAAATACTGTTTGTCCATTGACTGTTTGAACTAATAATGTATTTGCATTAGCTAGAACACCTGATAAACTTCCTGCATGCGGTATAACTGTAAATGATTCATCCTGAACGCCAACATTTCCGTAAACGAGACCTCCATCTGTTGTTATAGTGTTAGAATATGCTTTACGTCTAAAACCAATAAGGCTCTTAACTATGCCACCAAATACATCTCCAGAACCCGTTGATAACTCAGGACGCCCGATGGTCCAATAGAGCTCTGCCACAAGCTGACCAGTTGGAGACATACCCTTAACAGACTGACCACGTACTGTAACAGGATAATGCGATGTGACATTAGTGTAGGGGCCCGTAAACGTTCTAAAGCGTGGTGCACCTTTGAGAGTAAATGAGTATGTATTTCTTGTTACGCCTTGTGCATCAGGAAAGATAACGGTGCCGCCGCTGGGAACAAGCTTCCCATCACTTCCAATCCAAAGTTTATTTTGTTTAAGATAATCTATCACACTGCTTCCTTCGTAATCGGTATTAGTATATACAGGAACGCCGTTGATTCCGTCATTCGGATGTGGCAAGTTTTCATAAGTCATAAATGCATTTGTAATAGCTGTATTTAATGCACTTGTGCCACCTGTCTTCGCAAGCTTTGCATTTGCAATTTGTGCCTTTAGCTTTACACCAGTGTTATACGCTCCGCCAAGGAATGCATACTGAGCACCTCTAATTGGCCTACTTTGGCTGCCATAATACCCAGATTGATCAACAAACGTTAGTGATGGGTTCACCCTTTCGTAGTAAATATCAGTAGAGATCACACCAATGGACTCGTTCTTACCGTTGCCGATATATGGATATGATATATTTAAAGTAAATTGCTTGTTCCTCTGCAAGGTATTACCCGTTGTTGCCCCTGTGATCTTGAGGTATAGCACTGATGAAAGCAACCTTGTATGTGGGTTCTGGTATGTGTAAACACCATCCATAAACGACCTATTGTTGTTCATTTTCGTAGTGATGTTTCTGTTTATGGCGATATAGATTTCGTCCATCTCGTTCGGGTTTGCACTAAAGAGGTTATTAAACCACGATCGGATGTTATCGTCAGTGATGGTTGTGGAAAATGATGTATTCTCAAGAAGGAGCACAACATCAATTCCATCTGAAAGATCACGCGCATCGCTGATTTCATCCCTAGTGGTGGTGTTTGTAACGGGATTTCCATCAAGAGTAAGGGCTATATTCGCCTCAGCATCAAGGTCATACATCTGAATGTAGTTTACAAACTTAAGCGGCGTTTCAGAGGATGCACCATTGTCACTAAATTTGATGTTTTTATACTCTGTTCCTTCGTCCACTTTCTTGGCACCAGCATCCACTGTGTTATAGTATCCATTATATTGGAATTGATACGTACTTCCGCCTTTAGTGTAAGTGGTGCCTTTAGTAAAGCGCAATGACTTTGGAATGTCAACAGTACTTTCCCTATTACCCACTTGTGTACCTGCACCTATTGTCTTCATGATATTTATATACTTAGCGTCTGTAAGGATGCTAATGCTAACACTTCCAATAGCCATGTAGTAGAGATCCGGCATTGCTGGAGCCTTTTCGTCAATCATCTGATCCACTGCGTTCTTGATTACGTAGTAGTCGAAGCGTATATTTCTTCCTTCACCTTGAGCATTTCTTGGCGTAGGATTGTCAACAGTACCGTCACTACCTATTACTACTCCTGCTGGAGTTGTGTTGTCATATTCAAACACAACAAATCTGCTGTTAGGTCCACCATAGACTATCCTTGAGATCAAGAATGAGTCTTCTGAGAAGATATAACCTTTAAGGAACTTGTCAAGATAAGCATTTGTAAGGCTGCTGTTGAACATTGGGATGATGTTGCCAGATATGCTGTCATTTGCATCTGTCATACCTGTAGTTGCGTCTCCACCGTTGAGGATTAAACCAACATACATGCCAGTTGTAGAGAGTTTTAGAGGACCAACGATAGGCAGATTCCTTGAACCTGAAAGCTCTATTGATGGATCTTGTGAACCGTCCGCATTAAGCCCCAATGCATATCTTAAAGCAGCCCAATCATCTACACGTTGAACTGTGATTTCTGGCAGTTCTTCTATATAAACCTCAAGATTAACACCTGTTGCACTGAACAGTCCTGCAATCTCAATAAGATCTTGCATTTCTATAGATCTTTTTTGTTTAGTGGTTACACCTGTCTTACATGGATATCCTGTTACACGGACAACCAAGTAGTCGTTTCCTACGCCGCCTGATGCAATCTGATATGAAAGTCTACCATATCCTGTATGTTTTGTTGGATCTGGATCTGCATCATTCCACTCGAGACCTTTGAACCAGTTCGTAACAGTATCTGTGTTGAGCTTTTCACTGAACCTGATGTTCATGTTGCTCTTAATTTTTTTACCCGTTGTTAATCCTGTTTGATCGTATACGTCATATCCCCCACCTTGTACAGCAAGTTTCAATGTGAGCTTGATAGATACACCTTCACCGTTTTCACCAAGTGCTGTGTATGGTATAGCCTTAATTGGGTACTCGTTAGAGCCGTAATACTGTAGTCCTGTTGCAGGATCCTTGCTGTTTTCAAGAGCAACCGTCACCTTATGAGATGGGTGGCTGAGAACTGTAACGTATGCTTTGATGTTGTCGTTTGAGTCTACGTAGTTGTTGATATGCTCTGATGAGAATACGAGCACGCCGTAGCCTGCTTTACTATCAGTTTTAGAAGTAGGATCTGAGGACTCTTTACCAAACGTTGCATCAGAACCAATAACACCCTTGATGTTAAACTCAGCATATGAATAACCAGCACCGCCGTTTGTAAGAGTCACCTTGAACTTATCAGCAACAGTCTCTGTGGTGTCTATACCTTGTGCTGTGTTCTTCAAGTCCATATGCATGAAGCCATCAGTTGCATCCTTACCAGATGCAGCAAGGCTCTCGAACATCGTCTTGATGATAGGTGCATCCATCTTCTTGAACGTGATGCTGTTATCAGAGAGTTGAACGCGGATGTTATAACCGCTGCCGTTATTAAGAGCAAAGCCTTCGATGCCTTCAATTGGAGCTTTGTCTACACCATAGAAGCCCGACGCGCTACTCAAAGATGCCGTAACATTACCAAGCGATCTTAGGTTAATAACAACTTCAACATTATCACTGAGCTCTGCGTTGTCTATAACGTTAGCAGGGATGGATACCTTCTTATACTTATTTTCATTTTCAGTTGTATCAAAGTCTCTATGAAATGCGCCATGCAGCCTAAGCATGATGTAATCTTCGCCTGCGCCGCCACCGCCTGTCTTTACTGTTACCTTTGGTGGTAGTACGTCCTTAACGCCACTTGCATCTTCTGTTGTTGAGCCTATAATTGCGCCGTCAAGAAGTGTTGTGACTCCGCTATTATTGTTCTTTTCATCAGTAGTTTGGAACCATTCTGTAACCTTCTCATTTTCAAATAGTGACGCATCATTCTTGAACTTAGCATTGCTAAGCTTAATCATGATATCAACACCACCAGTTTGATCTGGGTTACCATCACCATCAAGGCCGTAGCTGCCACCGAGCCAAATCTGGTTAAATCCCTCGATTGGATACACAGGAGAGCCATAGTAAGATCCAGTGTTGTCAAAGCTTGCAGTCACTGTGTTCTTTGTGCGGTAGTAGAAAGGAGCGCGAAGGTCAGTCTTGAATGTACCAACAATTAAGTCTCTTGGAATGCGAATACTACTTGATGTAAGGTTCTTAACTTCTTTTGCAAATGCACCTTGAACCTTGAGAACTATATAGTTTTCATTAACTCCACCCTGTTCAAGCGTAACCTGAAGCTTGTTAGTGCCATCATCTGCTTCTCTTATTGAGTAAGTGTTTGTGCTGGCAACCTGTTTGAAGTTACCGCTTGCGTTCAAGTCTTCGAACCATTCATCAAAGAATTGTGTTTCAGCATTAACTTCTGGGAATGTCCTATCTCCCTCTCCATTTTTGAAGACTGAACCGTTGAGTTCAAGACGTATAAGCACACCATCGGTTTTCTCTGTTGATCCTGATGTTTGAGTTGTGAACTTGACGTTTGTCACTTCCTCAAGTGGATTGATCATAGTTCCCACAAACTTGATATCGCTGTTTACAACAACCGCAGGCTGACCTGCACTCTTATAATGGAATGTGGTTACAAGAGGAGCAGGAAGAAGTGCATCAACGTCACTCTGTGGAATGATGATATTACAGTTGCCGTCATTATCAGAGATCATAAAGTGACCCTTGATCTTAACAAAGGCATAGTTTTGTCCGCTTCCACCAGCTTCGAGTATAAATTGTGCAGAATCCTTGTCAAGCACTGGCAGGAATTCCTGGAACCATTTCTCAATGCGCGCTGCTTTTTTAGTAGCTTTATCGTCATCGTCATCCTTCGCAAGTGGTTCAAGATATTCATCTTGTACAAACTTAGCATTTGTAAGGTTTATCTTAACGATGAAACCTTCTCCGTCTGCTTCTCCCTTAACCACGTAGTTAAGAGGCACGTATTGTACACCTGAGAGTGCTTTTTCTTGAGTGGCTCCAACAAAGGTGTCATTATCGCTCTCAAGCGATACACCTACCTTACCTGTAGTCTCATAGAACAAAGGCACAACAAGGTCTTTATCAAGAGTACCAACTATCACAGAACGTGGTATCGCGATGTTTGCAGATACACTACTATTACCGCTGACTGGAGGGGTTGATGTCATTGCGCCCCTAATTCTTATAATAGCGTAGTTCTTGCCTGCACCACCGTCTATAATCGTCATGGATCTTTCGATGTAGTTAAGATCACTTGTATTACCGCTTTCAGAGCCAATTAGGAAGGTGAATGCCTTAAACCAGCTAGAAACATCCTTATCCAATGAGCTTATAAACTTACCGTTTTTTAAGTCTATGCGGATGTCGTATCCTGCTTTGTCGTTTAGGGCTACGTATTGTACTTCTCTAAGCTTATTGCTGAGAGACCCATAGTAGTTGCTTGCAGTGTTGAGCGTTGCAGTTACTCCTGCTGTAACACCGTATTTAATCTCTGCAGTAACTCCCTTGTCAAGAACGCCTTCGATAGCGTCATGTGCAATTGTGATTGTTGCAGATCCATTATCTGGAGTTTCTTCTCTGAGGATACCCTTAACGCGTATAATCACGTAGTTGTTGCCGTTACCGCCATCCTCTACGATGAACTGTCCACTTGTGAGGTCAGTAAAGCCTGTAAACCAGCTAGAAACGCTTGTTCCTGATGCAATTTCGCTCCTGAAATTGCCGTTCTGAAGATTGATTTTGATGAGGTAACCATTGCCCTCGTTGAGGTCTACGCCTCTGATGTCCATAATAGGATACTTGGTTGTGCCATAGTATATCGAGGCAGTATCATCAAGGTAGGCAGAAACTATGCTTGAAACCCAGTAGTAGAAGTTGATGACAATATTCTTCATCGATGAATCTACTTTGTAGAGATCACTTGGTGGAATGCTCACCTGGAGTGATGATACATTAGATGTCTTTGCCTCTGTAAGATTACCCTTGATTCTAACAACAACATAGCTCTGCTTCTTTCCGCCCTGTGTTATCGTGTACTCTGAGTTGGTCATCTTCTTATCGAGCTCTGAGAACCATCCTCTTACGTTCTCTTCAGAAAGCGTTGATGAGAAGAGTGCGTTTGTAAGGTTGATTCTTGCCTCGTATCCCGATCCGTCTTTGAGGGCAATAAACTGTGTTCCAATAAGTGGGGATGCTGTATCTGCCCCTACGTATCCACCTGTTTTATCGAATGCAGCCTCTGGTGCTGCTTCTGCCTTGTAGTAGAATGTTCCTTCTATCAAGTCTGATGCAGATTCTAAGAAGTTTTCAACCTTATCTGCAGGGATTTTGAATGTAGCTTTATGTGAAACTCCAGGTGTACTTACTATTGCGCCCTTAAATCTTACAACAGCATAGGACTCATCTGTACCTCCTGAGACAACACTTAAACTGTAATCATTAATATTTGTATTTATATTTGTATCGGAATTAAGCCATGTTGTGATATTATCACCAGGGTTAACTCCTTTGAATTTCACATCCTCAGGAAGCTCTATTCGCATAAGTACGCCATCGCCTGATCCCAACTCGACATATTCGTTTCCGACAATTGGATGAGTCTCATCATATCCGCCATCGTACTCTGATGATGAGCTAATAGTAGCCTTAATTTCCTCAGACGTCTTGAAATAGAGAGTGAAGCTGAGATCTTCAGTGAGGGATGCGTCAATATCAGATGCAGGAATCCTTACTTCAATACTCTTATCCTCACCTGGTGTTGATAGGAATGCAAGATTTGTAATCTTAATAACAACAGTGTTGCTTCCTGCACCTCCCTCAACAATAGAGAAATTGCCCTGATCATTTGCATAGCCATCTGCAGGCCATCTATTAAACCATATTTTTACTCGTTCTGGTGTATCGTTTGTGATGCCGCTTGCAAACTTCACACTGCTCACCATGCCGTAATTATAATCAAGCATTATTGTGAGTAGGAGTGGATTATCCTCTGAGAATGTCATATTCCTGTACGCTACAATTGGATTATTTGCTGTTCCAAGTGACCCTTCACGTAGTTTTACACCAACTTTATCGCCAGTTGTATAGTATATAGTTGGCTCTGCATCATTATTAATTTGTGTATTTCCTTCAAGAGCTGTGTTTGGAATAGATAAAAGCATTGAACCATTTGTGTTTTTATACAAATCAGCAAATGCACCTTTTACATTTACAACAACGTAGTCCTTCTTGTATCCAACTTCCTCAACTGTAAATTCAGAACCAGTCATAATACCAGCTAAATTCTTGAACCACGATGAGACGTTTTCGCCATTTGCCATGTCCTTAAACTTTGCATTGATGACATTGATTCTAACCTGCTGAGATGAACCATCAATCGTATCAACTGGTATTCCAGGAAGGCCATAGATTCTCCAGTCATCAGAACCACGGTATGGATCTGATGTATCAATTGTGAATTGAACACCATCTGTGACGCTATAATACACCTTTTCTGTGATAGCTTTCTGAAGCTTACCACCCTTGATAACATCAAATGGCACCTCAAGATCAAATGAACCAGACTGCCCTACCACATCACTATTAAGTGAACCCTTTACAGTTATGATTATAGATGTTTCTGTCAGCTCTTCTTTTGTGAACTTAGCATTTCCATCCACATCCTGAAGCACTGTGAAGTTGTTAAACCAGCGGTTAAGACTCTCAGATGTATAGAGGTTATCATCCTCTGTATTAAATGCCCCGTTATAGAGGTTGATCTTGATCCTATAGCCCTCGCCATCGTTTAATGGATTTCCTGGAGCTCCTGAGATAGCATGATCTTCTCTGTCGCCTCTATAGTCGTCACCTGAGTCTATTTCGATAAATACTTCTCTGTAAGCGACAAAGTTGAATTTTACTTTGATTGTATCTACGCTTTCAGAGTTCTTTATTGTTCCTTGCTGTGGTATCTCAATTATGCCAGACTGTAGATCTTGAATTTTATCAGCATCAACATTAATTACTCCGCCCTCTAAGCTGAATGCAACGTCTGAGTCGCCGTCCTGGCCGCCATTGAGGATGGTCACTGTCGCCTCTGATACATCAAAGCCATCAACATTTGAGAACCAACCTTTAATGTCATCACCTGAAATAGCGCGTCCAAACACGCCACCATCAAGAGTGATCAACATGTTTTTCGATTCTATCTTAACGCCATTCACACCAAGGAGTGGATAGCCTTCTGAACCGTAGTAATCACCAGAGGATGCAAATGATGCTGTAACCTCGTTTGTGATATTATAGTAGATATCAACAGAGAGTGGAGCCTCGGCTGTGCATCCTTCAATATACTGAGGGCTTACCACAAGCGTTGCCTTCTTAGGCTGATTTGATGTGGTTGTAAGGCTTCCGTCGAGTCTGATTAGGATGTAGTCGCTGTTGTTACCACCGTCAATTATATTGACGTCTAGGTCGTTCAGGTCTGTAAATGTACTAAACCATGATTTTATAACATCAAGTTCGGTTCCAGTGCTGTCTTTTGTGCCAACGTTAACAAACTTGGAGTTGTTAAGTATAAATCTCACAAGTACGTCTCTTCTTGTTCCATCAGGATTTAAAGAGAGGGCTACGTTTCTTACACCCGTGATTGGCTTAGCAAGTGATCCGCGATAGTTGCCTGTTTCGTCAACTACAACTTCAACATTTCCAAGAACCTTGTAGTACATCGATGTTGTGAGTGCCTCGTTGAGGCTTCCCTGAATGGCTGATCCTGGAATCGAGATAAGAGCAGAGTTTACTCTGTTGTCTTCTGTGATGTTCCTGTCAACCTCGATTGCACCGCTGATATTTATGATGACAAAGTCATAGTCGCTTTCCTCAACACGGTATGAGCCACCAGAGATCTCAGTAAAGTTCTCAAACCAAGTGTTTACATACGTACCAACCTGTGGTGGAGTGACAAACTTTGCACCACCTGTGAGGGAAATCTTGATCTTCTTATTTGTAAATTTAATAAAGTTTACGCCTTCGATTGGCTTATCTTCTGTTCCAAAATAGATGTCATTTTCTGCATCAAGCGCAATACCAGGTGTTGAACTTAACTTATAGTATACGTCTGTGGTGATATAAGCGCCTTCTGTAGTTCCTGTGATTAAAGAGCTTGTAATCTTGAGTTGGAATGACTCAAGGATAGTACTATCTGTATCAAGCTCACCCTTGATGTTAATGACGATATAGTTGTCGTTTGCCCTACCGCCTTCTACTATAACGTAATTAGGCGTTCTGATTGACTTAAAGTCACTGAACCAGTCGCCAATATCGCTATCGGTAAGGTCTATGAGATTACCATCACTATCTTTTTTAGCAAATTTTGCGCCGTCAAGCACAACTCTGATCTCATAGCCGTTTCCGTCGTTAAGAGGCATGAATCTTCCACCAGTGATTGCTCGACCTTCAGAGCCATAGTATGGTTTTGAACTATCAATCCTTGCTGTAACTTCACCGATACAATTATAGCTTATAGCTACAGGAATGTATGTCTTAACACTGCCATCGATGTGCTCTTTAGGAATCTGAAGGCTGAATATTGCAATTCCCGTTGTTGCACTCTTAAGCGATCCCTTAACGTTGAGAATGATATAGTTCTCTCCGCTACCACCTGACATTATCTTGGGAGTCTCTGAAAGCTCCATGTAGCTACTTACAGAGTCGAACCACATCCTTACCATGTCCGCTGTTAATTGACCTATAAAGTTTGCACCACTGAGGTTGATCTTGATTTCGTATCCATTTCCGTTGTTGAATGGAACGCCCTTATGAGCTTCAAGTGGTTTTAAATCCCATCCGTAATATTGCTCATTTTCCTCTACTGTTGCCGTGACCATACCTTCTATGCGGAAATAGAGCTGCGTCATTAAGTTATTATCAGTATCATACGCGTTCCAGATATTTGAATCACCACCCTTGATGTCATCAGGTGACACCTTAAGGATAACACTTACGTTCTTTTCATCAAGATCAGTAAGAGTACCTGTCATTGTGATGTTAGCATACCCGTTTCCTTCACTGTCTACACCATTCTCAGTAAGGGTATACTTCCAGTTTCCATATTCACCAAGCCCCTGGAACCATCCTGACTTTCTTACAACACCATTGACTTCTTCCTCTTTATAGAAGACATCATCCGTGAGAGAGCCAAATCGACCATTTTGAATCTTAACTTGTATCTCTTGTCTAAATGAACCATCCGTAGCAGCGCTGAGCGGTACTATTACTTGGCGTGTGGTAGAACTACCCGCTCCATTTAGAGAAATATTGATTGACTTTGTGCTGTAATAGAGGTCGGCATTGATTGCTGAGAAAGAAGCGCTTGCGTTCTTAATTGCTTCTTTTGGAATAGAAACAGCAATGCTCTTATTTGACTCAATAGATGTTGTGTTAGTTGCACCTGTTATTTTAATAGTAACATCCCTTGAAGATGCTGCCACTATTTCATAGTTGAATCCTGAACCAAACTTCTTTTCGAATGCTCTGAACCAGGATCTAACATTTGATTTTAATATATCGTTTGTTGCATCTTGTGAGTAGACCCAGCTTTCGAACTCAAGGCCTTCTGATAGCTGCAATGTAACATTAACACCATCGCCATTACCGACTGCGATGTTAGTTACAAGGTCGATTGGCTTACGTCGTGATCCATAATTTGCTTCAGCAAAGTTAGCCTGTGGCAATGAGATTGAATATCTGATGTCACCCCTTGGAATGATTGTGACCTTTGAATTCTCACTGTTGACATCCACGCCTGAAATAACCGTGCTTGGGATTCTAAGATCCACATAGACTGGCACTGTATTTTCAGAGTTGAATTCAGGAGCTGACTCGATGTTGATTGTCATCTCATCTGACGTGAGAGAGCCGATCTTATATGAAAGACCCTGAACTTTTTGATTATTAAGCCATGAGTCTGGTATGTCTTCACCTTCTTTGACTATAGCATCATCCTTGGTTTTGAATGTAGCCTTTGATGAGATTGATACTGTGATAACCTCAGGGTTAGTAGGCATCACGTTCCATATACCCTGAATCTCATAGTGTGAGCCGTTCTCATCCTCAACGAGATGCGTTGTTGATGCAGAAAGTGAGAGAAGATCAATTGCATAGTTAGTTTTTGTTGTGTTTGCAAGGACTGTTTCTACTGAATCTTCCTTTGCATTCTTGAATAGTGAATGCTGGAATGAAACCGTAAGTTGAGCAGTGGATGATGAAAGTGGAACGCCTGTTATATCAATCACAAGCTTTGTATTTCCGCTTTCGAGCCTTCCGTATGTATATTTAAGTCCATTTATCATCGGGTATATTGATAGCTTGTCGCCAAGCTCTTCGCCGATTGTAATTCTTGACTCGTCAAATTGTAAGCCGTTTGGAAGTGTAATTGTGAGCGATCTTGGAGATGATGTAAAGTCGTCAAACTGACCGCCTGCAATAGTCTGTAACGATGCATCAGCTGTTGGGGTATTGATGCTGTATGTTACGCCAGACTGTGCCTGCATTTCGGTTACTGCATTAACCACATCCTCTTGAGGGATAACAAGGATGTGCTGGAAGTCTGCCTCAGGTATGACAAGTGGGGTTCCTGTCACCTTTATTTTGAGGACTTTATTGTCTTCGCTTAGACTATCAAATGTATATGTTAGGCCTTCTACTGGGTTAAAAGTCCATGTTGATGGGATAGTTGCACCAATCTTACCTTGAATATTTTCGCCAAACGAGTATGTGTCGTTCAATCTTAGAGTGAGCATTCCTGGGTCTGTATCCGTGATAGGAACATATCTTGTGCCCTTTACCTCACCTTGTAGTTCAACAGCGCTCTTTTCCCTTGGGGTGATAGTATACTTTGCGTATAGAGTGATGATGTTATTGATTGTACCTTTAAAGGTTGACTGTCTTGCACCTGCTTGGAAGCCTTTATCCTTATCAGAAGCTGGCCAATCATCATTACCACCTTCTTCTGAGAAAGTAGTTCCATCAAAGCTGAATATAGCGTACTGGTTCCTATCACTCCAGTCCACCTCGAAGTCTTGAGGTTCGATTGCACGAGCGAACTTTCCACCTTTGAACACGGTTGTTCTGCTGGTTTTGTTAACCTCATCGTAGTCAACCCACGTGTAGTGCTTGTCACCATTCTTGTCGTGTAGGACTTTAACAGTAACCTGATACTGCTGTGGCACCGTATTATTACACGATGCTACAAATAAAAGTCCAAAGATCAAAGCGACTAAAACTACAAAAAACACATTTCTATTTTTCATAACAATTCCCCCATGAATTATTACTCAATCTCTTACTACTTTAATTTTCAATTGCAATACCTTCGTAGAAGATATTGACAGACAAATCACCAAACTCAGCATCCGCACCTTTAATGTACTGATACGGTACTGTGATCAATACGTTGTTCTTAGGCGAAACCTTATCCACCGTACCTGATATCCTCACATCAAGCTGACTTGTACCATCAGCGCTTTCACCTACAACAGAACATGCTATGTTCTGGGCAAATACGCTCTTTAATGCGTTGAAGATTGAATTCAAGCTTTGAGAGTTACTGGTGATTCCAGTAAACTTAGCTCTAGCAAGATTCATACGCAAGCTTTGACCCTGACCACCTGCACCGAGCGGTGTATTAACAAGACCAGTAAGTGGCTTGTTAACAGAACCATAGAAGCCATCATCTGCTGATATCTCAAGTTTAACAACATCCTTCTTGTGGTTGATAACCTCAAATGTCGGCATAGTCTCGACAATATCAGGCTGCTGTCTATTAACAAGATCTGTCTCAATATACGCATTGTTAATAAATGCTGCTGGTATCATAACCGTCTCTGATTCTGCAACAAGGTCAGACCCCTCTTTTCCCGCTATTGCGTGTCCGAAGAGGCGTACTGTTAGAGTCTTTCCATCAGATGATACCTCACCCAGGTTGACATTGAGCTTCCATGAACTGTGGTCAGTATTAATTTCGCCCACTTCCTTTCTATTGTACTTCTGTAGGAATTCTTCAAACATATCTCTAACCTGCTGGTTAGTGATAGCACCCGAAGAGGAGTTGAACGTTGCGTTTTGAAGTTCATACTTAAGTGTAATACCATCTGTGTTTTCACCCGTGCCTGTTGGGTTATCACCAAGATTGATATATTGGACAAGGTCAAGTGGTACTTTCTTTGCGCTATTGATTGTAACCTCAACACTCTTATCACACTTGTAGTAGAGCTCTGCAACAACAGGATTATCAAAGTGCGCACCCTGAATATCCGAAGGATTGATCTTGATTGAGAACTGTGCAGCTGATGATGATGTCTTAACGTTGAACGCACCGCGTATGGTAACGATAACATAATTATCGCCAGCCTTACCTCCACTTAGAATTGTGTAGCTTGCACCCTCAAAGACGTCAAAACCATCAAACCATTTTGTGACACTATCATTAGTAAGCTCATTAAATGTACCACCGCTAAGTTCAATCCTGACATCTTGTCCAGCACCATCGCCAAGCATAATATGCTGAACACCTGAAAGTTCATTATTCTTTGCTCCCTTGAATGATTGGTTCAATTTTGCAGTAACGCCGTCGTTTGCCTTGATGTATACTCCAATATCAAGAGGAGCCTCAGAAAGCGAATCAAGCACGTGGTTTGGAATTTGAATGTTCACCTTTCCGATTGCGCTTGGGGCTGCACTGTTAAATGCACCCTTAATGTTAATAACAACGTAGTCCTGTCCGTTACCACCGCCTGTGACTGTATAAATCGGTTTTCCATAGCTATTATCTTCTTGTTTTGCACCGATTAGCACACCATCAAGGTTGTCAAACCAGTAGTTGTTTGAGTCCGCAACAAAGACATAACCCGGTCCAAACGGTGTACTACCCTCAGGTGTAGGAACATTGAAAGTTGCATTTTCAAGCACGATCCTTATGTATGCTCCATTTCCGTTTTCTAAGGCTATGTTTCTCTGTCCTTGGATTGGCTTGTCTTGTATATAACCATCATATGATCCATCAAGTGCGCCTGTGATCTTGCCTACGTTTCTATAGTAGAGCATTGCGCCGAGCTCCTCCTGCTCAAGGTTTCCGTATATGTATGTCTGTGGAACCTTTACCTCGCTGTAATAACTGCCTTCAATTTCACCAGCTTCATTTCTAGGAGATACTGTTGATGTAAGAGCACCCTTGATTGAGATCATGATAAAGTCGTCACCAAAATCAAGAATCTTGTAGTCACCTGTTGTTCTCCTTGATGAATCGTTTGGATCCTTATTGACAATAACACCGTTAAATAGCTTAAACCAACTGCTGATGTCCGTGTTCTTTGTTAAACCGATGAACTTAGAGTTCTCAAGCTTGAGGTTTGCAATAACTCCATTACCATTATTGCCAAGAAGCTTGTACTGTATACCTTCAATTGGGTAAGCTTCGTTTCCAAAGTACGATGAGCCTTGGCTTGTAAACGATAGGCTAACAACTCCTGTGCTCCTGTAGTAGATCTTTTCTCTTAGAACAGGAACGCTACCAATCATAGCCTCACTTGGGATAAGGAGTTCAACTGCGCCTGCGCTTCCATCGCTCTCTGGCCTTGTATTAATCTCACCGCTGATCTTAAGAACTATAGAATCATCGTCGAGTGATACCAAGTCTATTGTCCTATTAGCTATGGATACAAAGTTTGCAAACCAGTCTCTGTTGATCTTTGCGTTCAGCTCTCTCTTTTCTTCATCTGTGTTGTATTTAAAGTATTCAGGATTGAATTCAGCCATAGAGAGGTTCAACTTAACTTCAAAGCCCTTGCTGTTGTTAAGTGGAACGTACTGTACTCCTTCGATTGGTTTCTCCTGGCTGCCGTAATATACGCCATCTGTCTCTTTCTCGATAGAAACAGATGGAACACCTGTGAGCTTCGAATAGAGCGTGAGCGTCTGAGCAACCTGTACATAATCGCTATGCCAGTTGATTAGATCCTTTGGAAGTGTTAGTAAAATCTCATGCATTTCGTATTCATTTTGATCGTTCAATTTTGGATCGAATGTGAGTTCACCCTTAACGTTTAGAACAAGCTCTGACGATCCACTTCCACCTGCGATTACAGATACTTCTTTGTTTGCAAGCTCTCTGAATTCGCCAAACATCGTTGTTGCATGAGCCTCTGTGAATTCATCAAATCTGAACGTTGTTCCATTGAGAAGGATCTTGATATTGTAGCCCTGTCCGCCATTGAGAGGAATACCAAGGATCTCAGCTACTGGATTGTTCTGGCTTCCATAGTATGCGCTCTCTGTTGAGATTGAATATGACACCTTACCTGTCACTCTGAGCTTTGCATAGAATGTTGCAATGTTGCCGACAAAAGTTGCGTTTTCGATATCCCTTGCAGGAATTACGATGCTGATGTTCTTCTCCCTTTGAGCCTCGTTGTCGTAGTCGATTGCGAGTGCACCCTTGATGTTGAGCACTATGGATGTCTTCTCGTCGTTGATTGATACAATAGAGATATTTGGTGCGCCTGCAAAGTACTGATTGATATCAGTAAACCATGCTGCTGCCTTCGATGACTCCTGAGCTGAGATTGCAAAGCGTGAGTTTTCACCAACAAGTGAAATCTTAAGATTTACGCCGTTTCCGCCGTTGATGTCGACGTTCTGGATGCCCTCGATTGGGTTATCCTCCCCTCCACGATACTCGCTGTTGTTCTCAACGTATGCTGAGATGATATTAGATACTCTGTAGTACATTGGAGTGACAACTGATGTTTTAAGGCTTCCGTCGATTACGGTATTTGGAATCTGAATGTCCGCGCTCTGAGTCTTACTTACGTTGTCGGAGACAAGAGATCCGCGGATTCTGATCTTAATAGACTGAGTAAATGGTGTGAACTCCTCAACAATATAACTTACGCCAACAGGGTTTGATGGTGTTGCAATAATCGAGCTGAAGGCATTAAACCAGCTTGATACATCTGCTCCAACTGCGATAGAATCGTTAAACTTTGCATTTGAAAGGTTAATGCGGATAAGAACGCCTCTTCCTTCGTTAAATGCGATTTCTTTTACGCTTGTGATTGGGCGTGTACTTGCGCCTATGTATTCAACACCGCTATCAAGAGATGCTGAAACCACTCCGCTACACTGATAGTATAGCTCTGTGCCAATATCCTCCTGAAGTGATCCGTCGATTACCTCTTTTGGAATGATTATTGTAGCTGACTGTACCTCTGTGATATTTGATGTCAATGTTCCCTTAATTCTTATATCAATATATGTTCTTGCAGGATCGAGCGCAACAAGCTCGTATGATGCTTTATCGATTACATTGAGTGCGCTGAACCAGAGAGCAAGATTTTCATTTGAATAAATGTTGTTTGTATTTTCTTTGAACTTAGCGTTCTCGAGTCTGATTCTTACAACTTCGCCTTCGCCGCCGTTCATAGCCATGTATTGGATGCCTGAAACTGGCTTTTCTTCAGATCCGTAGTAAGATAGACCCTCTTTATAATATAGCGATGCGCTTGTCTCTGATGTAACCATGTAGTTAATAGGTACAAGCAAGTCGTTAACAAGGTATCCCGAAATATCCTCAGGTGGGATGTGTACATATACAGTATTTACCTTCACATTGTTCGATACTGTGGTAAGAGAACCCTTGATGTTAACCTGTACGTAGTTCTGATCTACACCTCCTGAGAGCAACGTAAATGTTGAGTCTGGGGTCATCACTTTTGAAAGCTCTGTGAACCATCTTGATACATCCTTATCAAGAGATGGATCAACAGCGCTGCTGAACATAGCATTTTCAAGGTTGATTCTAATGGTATACCCAATGCCGTTGTTAAGAGTGATAAAGCGTGTGCCATTGATGACCATCGTTGTGCCATCAGGAGCATATTGCTTTGGTGCGATGTCTTTTATTTCACCTGATGCAACTCCTGTTACTCTGTAGTAGAGGTAATCCTGAATCTCAACTGCTGCAGATGGATCTTCTGTGAGGTACCATGCGATATCCTTTGATGAGACGCGTATCTTCACTCTATCCGACGTTGATGATACTTCACCTGTGAACGCGCCTGTTAGACGTACAACTGCGCTCGATACGCTTGCATTATTCTCAATGGTATCGATTGTTGCAATGAGTGATGATGATGTTTCTTTAAGATCCTCAAACCATGATGTTACAACATCGCCTCTCTGTAGAGCTGAGCTGAATTTACCATTCTTGAGGTTAACCTTGACAAGTGGTGGGTTGTTTCCACCGATATTCATATATCTAATACCTGTCAGTGGCTGTGCAGGAGTGCCGTAATACAGCGAATTTTCATCAAGGCTTGCAGAGATCACTCCAAGATTCTGATAGTACAGGTAAACCTGAAGATCCGATGTGAGAATTGCATCTTTGATGTACTCTTTTGGTATTGAAAGTGTTGTCCTCTGTGCTGTGCTAACTTCTGAGTTTGTAAGCGTTCCTTTTACATTAATATCTATATATGTAGATCCAGCTTCAGCCTTTACGATAGTAGCTGTTGGGTTAAGGAGAATTGGAGCTTTTCCATCATCCGTAGCTTTTGCGATAGGGAGTGCCTTGAACCATTCTGTTACTATGCTGTCTGTAAGAGGTGCAAACGTTCCACCCTGTAGGCGGATTCTCATCTGTACACCATCACCGTTTCCAAAGCCTACGCCTGTGATTGCGCTTAATGGATTACCTGCTGTTCCGAAGAAGTGCCCTATAGGATTGCTATCTTCAATAGTAGCAGAAAGCTCTGTTATGATCTGATAGAACACTGGAACTTCAATATCCACAGGGTAGTTGCCCTCAAGAGCTGATGCTTCAATCACTATTGTTGAACTCTGAAGGCCGCTGTTTTCGCTATCAAG
>CAMDZB010000019.1 GCA_945910645.1 uncultured Spirochaetaceae bacterium
TGAGATGGAAGGTTGAGGTCAACTTTACAGGCTATCTTGAACAGGTGTAATTACTTGTCCGTTCGCAATTGAAAAGAGACTTAATATTGTATAAAATAACCATGAGAGTATTATGATTACACGACCAATTAGAAACATATTAGAGAGTGGAAAGGAAGGAGAAAAGCTTTCCATTCCAGGATGGGTAAGAACAGTTCGAGATTCAAAGAACGTAGTTTTCATTTCATTAAACGATGGATCATCAATCACAGGTCTTCAGCTTGTTGTAGAAAAGGATTCATTTTCCGATTTAGAGGCGCTTGGTAAGATCAGCGTGGGCTCTGCTATCATTGCAGAAGGAACTCTTAAAAAGAGCCAGGGGCAGGGTCAGAGCATTGAACTTCTAGTATCATCAATTAAGATTGAGGGGCTCTCTCCTGAGGATTATCCACTTCAGAAAAAACGCCATACGCTTGAGTACCTCAGGGAGATTGCACATCTAAGAGCTCGTACTAATACACTTGGTGCTGTCGAAAGAGTGAGAAGCCGCATGTCGTATGCAGTGCATTCATTCTTCCAAGATCGTGGCTTTATGTACGTCCACACGCCCATTATCACAGCAAGCGACTGTGAAGGAGCAGGTGAGATGTTCCAGGTCACCACGCTTGATATGGATAAGCTTCCACTTACAAAACAGGGTAAGGTGGACTACGAGAAGGACTTCTTCCAAAAGAAGGCATACCTTACAGTGTCAGGTCAGCTTGAGGGCGAAACCTATGCCACAGCTATGGGTAACATCTACACATTTGGCCCTACATTCCGTGCAGAGAACTCCAACACAAAGCGCCACCTTGCTGAGTTCTGGATGATTGAACCTGAGATGGCATTTGCTGACATCAATGACAACATGAGGGTTGCCGAGGACTTTTTAAAATACATCTTTAAAGACATACTTGAGCATCAGGAAGAGGATATGGATTTCTTTGATAACTTTGTAGAAAAGGGCGTAAAGAAGTCGCTTATGCACGTTGTTGAAACTCCATTTGTCCATATGACCTACACAGATGCAATCAAGGAGCTTGAGAAGAACAACGACAAGTTTGACTATCCTGTAAAGTGGGGAGTAGACATCCAAACAGAGCACGAGCGCTACCTTACAGAGGTTGTAGCATCATCGCCTGTGATCGTCACAGACTACCCTAAGGAGATCAAGAGCTTTTATATGAAGCAGAATGACGATGGCAAGACAGTACGCGGTATGGATGTGCTTGTTCCACGCCTTGGCGAAATCATAGGCGGAAGTGAGAGGGAAGCAGACTATGATAAACTTCTTGCACGCATTAAGGAACTCGGACTCAAGGAGGAGAACTACTCGTGGTATCTGGATCTAAGAAAGTACGGAAGCTGTACTCACTCAGGCTTCGGACTCGGGTTTGAAAGGGCAATCCTCTATGCCACAGGTATGCAGAACATCAGGGATGTAATTCCATATCCACGCTATGTTCATAATGCGTCGTTCTAAAATTTTAAATAAAATTATACCAAACTAATATTTTTAGTGTATAATATATTATGGAAAAGAAAGCACCATGTGATTTGGAGGTAATCTACGTTGCATGGTAAAAATTGCAAAAGGAGAAAATATGGCAATTAATGAACAGATTAAAGCACTTGCTGAGAAGTATAGAGACTACACAGCAACTAATCTTTCTAAGATGGTAAAGACAAAGAGCTACAGCTCAAAGGAAGAGGATGTATGCCGTCTTATCGTAGAGCTTTGTAAGGAAGCAGGATTCGACGATGTACGTATCGACGGACTTGGAAGCGTTATCGGTAGAGTAGGTTTTGGTAAGAAAGCTATTGCATTCGACGCTCATATTGATACTGTAGAAGTTGGTAACCTCAAGAACTGGAACTTCGATCCATTCTCAGGAGACATCAAGGATGGTAAGGTTTGGGGACGTGGTTCATCAGACCAGAAAGGTGGTGCTGCATCAATGATCACAGCAGGACGTATCCTTAAAGAGCTTGGTTATGCAGGCGACTATTCAGTATACTTCACATTCACAGTTATGGAAGAAGACTGCGATGGTATGTGCTGGAAATATCTAATTGAAGAAGAGAAGTTTAAACCAGACCTTGTTGTTTCAACAGAGCCTACAACATGTAGAATTTACCGTGGTCACCGTGGTAGAATGGAAATCCGCATTATTCTTCGCGGTATTTCATGTCACGGAAGTGCACCAGAGCGCGGAGTATCAGCAGCTTATAAGGCAGCTCGTGCAGCTCTTGCAATCGAAAAGCTCAACAATGACCTTCAACCAGATGATGATAACTTCCTCGGAAAGGGAACAATCACAGTATCACAGATGGATGTTAAAGGCCCATCACAGTGTGCAGTTGCAGACTATGCAATGATATATTGTGACCGCCGCTTAACATGGGGTGAGGATGATAAACTTGCTATCGCTCAGGTTAAGAAATATGTTTCTGAAGCAACAGGCGATAAGGAAGAAGACATCATCGTTGAAATGCCTAACTACGAGAAACTCGGTTGGACAAAGAAGGATTATCACCAGGAGCTTTACTTCCCAACATGGAAGATTCCTGAGGATCACTACCTTGTTCAGGCTGCAGTTGCAGACTATAAAGATCTTTATGCTAAGGATCCTGTTGTCGACAAGTGGACATTCAGCACAAACTGTGTTGCTACAACTGGTCGTCATAAGATTCCAGCAATTGGATTTGGTCCTGGTGATGAGTCACAGGCTCACGCACCAAACGAGATCAACCGTGTTGAGGATCTCGTAATCTGCTCAGGCTTCTATGCATTACTTCCATATAAGCTTGACGAGATGAACAAATAATTTGGTCATTTGATTAAGAATATTAATTGCTACGCAAATCTTATGCGTAGCAATTTCTATATTTGACCCATAATATTTTAAAATAATTAATGGTGGTGAAATGAGCGACAAAAAGAACAATTTTGAGTATGAAGAGTTTGTCGAGTCCTTTAACCCAAGGGACGATGAGACGCCTCTTTGTGGTGTTGAGACAGCAATACACCGTGGAGATGCTTATCAGAAGGCAACAGGTGCACAGAAATATGTTGCAGATTTAAAATTTCCAGATATGATTTACGCTCGCATGATCAGAGCTCAAGTAGTGCGTGGTAAGATTAAGAAAATAACAGTTCCAGCCCTTCCAAAAGGCTATTACTTTATCACAGAAAAAGACATCCCTGAAGGCGGAAAGAACTGTTTAAATATGATTGCATCCGACTGGAAATGCTTTGCCGCAGGTGAGGTTAGATTTAAGGGTGAAACAATAGGATTGTTATGCGGTCCTAATAGAGAACAGTTATTTGAACTAGAAAAACAGATAAAAATTGAATATATCGAGGAAGAGGCAGCAACTACAATCGAGGAGGGACTTGCCTGTAAGGGTGGAGCCTTCGTTAACGATAACAACATCCACTGTCAGCTAAAGCTTGAGATGGGTGATAACGTTGATGAGATATTCAAGACTGCCCCTCACGTGTTTGAGGATACAATTGAGACAGGCTATCAGGAGCATTTGTATCTTGAAACAAACGGCATGATCGTCACAAAGGAGAACAACAAGTACATACTCTACGGTTCTCTTCAGTGCCCGTTCTATGTAAGAAAATCAACATATACACTGCTTAATATCCCAATTGAAGATGTGGTTGTACGTCAGATTTCAACAGGAGGAGCATTCGGCGGAAAGGAACACTTCCCTGATATCCTCGCAGGTCCATTACTTGTTGCAGAGCATAAGATTGGAAAGCCAATTAAGCTCATTTTTCAGCGCGAGGAGGATATAGAGTACTCCGTAAAACGCCATCCATCAAAGATCGTATTTAAGACGGCAACAGATGATGAAGGTAACATCCTTGCAATGGACAGCATCGTCTATTATAACGTTGGTGGCTATCTTGCATCATCATACGTTGTTCTTCAACGTGGATGCTTCCACATCATGGGCTGTTATAAGTTCCCATCTGCTCGTACCCGTGGCTATGGAGTTGCTACAAACTGCTATCCATCATGTGCATTCAGGGGATTTGGAGCACCTCAGGCTATATTTGCAATTGAGACTCATATGTCTCACTTGGCAAAGCATTTTGGAATTGAACCACTACAGTACAAGAAAAAATACCTGATTAAACAGGGCGACACCACAATTACCAATGGTAAGGTTGTTGAAGAGGTTCAGTGTCCTAAGATGATTGAACAGCTCACAGAGGCATCAGACTACTACAGAAAGGCTAAGGAATACGGCTATGGCTCATACAAGGGTATTGGTATTGCATTCTACAACCACGGTGGAGCGTTCACTGGTAACGGGGAGAGTGCAATAATTAAAGGTCGTGTAAGGCTTACAAAGAACGCAAATGGCACTGTTGATATCTTCTGCGGTCAGACTGAGATGGGTCAGGGAATCAATACAGCGCTTCGTAAGATTGCAGCGGTAACTCTTGGGATTCCAATGAGCAAGGTGAACTTCAACGCACCTGACACTTCAATAGTGCCAGACTCAGGTCCTACAGCTGCATCCCGTTCAACAATGGTGCCAGGATATCTGATTGAAAAAGCTGCTATTGAGATGAAAGAACGATGGAACAGCGAGGATTCGTTCTCTGTCGAAAGACAGTATCAGCATCCTGAGGGCTATCCATGGGATCAGGCTACTTTCCAGGGCTATGCATACCTAGGTTATGGCTGGGGATGTGCAATAGTCGAAGTTGAGGTTGATAAGAGAACAAGCGAGGTTCACATCAAGGGAGTTTGGTCATCGCACGACGTTGGTAACTGTATCGATAAGAGAATAGTCCACGGACAGGTTAACGGTGGTATAGCTCAGGGCATAGGATGGGCATCAACAGAGCTTATCCAGAACATCAACGGAAAGTTCAAAGAGAAAAGTATGAGTGACTACATCGTTCCAACAAGCATGGATATTCCTGAACAGAAGGTGTTCTTTGCAAACTCACCATACGAATGGGGACCATATGGTGCCAAGGGAATGGGAGAGCTTGTGTTTAACGGCGTAGGAGCAGCATACATCGATGCACTCTCAAGAGCTATCAACAGAGATATCTCTAAGATTCCAGTTCCATCGGAGTACGTCTGTGATCATGTTCTTCACGGCACTAACTCATGCCTTATTGAGGAGAAAAAGTAATGGATAAGAGAATAGAATTTACATTGAACGGAAAAAAGGTATTTGTAGTAACAGATCCACTAAACAGGCTCCTTGATGTAATTAGAGAGCATTTTGGACTCACAGCTGCAAAGGAGGGCTGTTCTGAGGGCGAATGTGGCGCATGTAGCGTACTGCTTAACGGTCACTTAGTCACATCGTGTATCATACCAATGGGCGCGGTAGACGGACAGAACGTTGAAACCCTTGAAGGTGTGAGGGAAACAGAGCTTGGTAAGATCATTGTAGATGCATATGCAGATGGAGGAGCTGTACAGTGCGGTTTCTGTATCCCTGGCATGGTTATGGCAACATACTACCTACTTATGAATAATCACAACCCAACTGAAGAGGAATGCAGAGTTGGAATTTCTGGAAACATCTGCAGATGTACAGGCTACGACCTTATCATCAAGAGTATGATGCTTGCAGCAGAGAGAGCAAGGAGGATTCTATGGGCGTAAATTCATATCTTCCAAAAACCCTAAAGGAAGCTCTGGAGATTAGAAAAGACCACGATACTATAATTCTTGCAGGCGGTTCTGACCTCATGGTTGGAGCATTCCGAGCAACAGGAGTTACACCTGAGTTTGATAAGGATGTTGTGATTATTCGCAATCTTCCTGAACTTAAAGGTATAAAGAAAAACGAGAAGGGTGAACTTGAGATTGGCGCACTGACAACAAGCCGTGAGATTGCATCAAACCCTGACGTTCCATGGATCTTAAGACAGGCTGCAGGAAAGATGGGAGCTGTGGGACTTCGTAACAGCGCAACTATCGGTGGAAACATAGCAAATGCATCTCCAAAGGGTGACACACCGGGGCCTGAGTACCTACTTGATGCACGTGTGGTTGTTGAGAGCCTTGATAGAGGCGAGCGTGAAATTCCTGTAAATGAATTTGTGTTAAAACTAAAGACTGTAGCAATCGAGAAGGATGAGATAATCACAAAGATTGTACTTCCATACGGCGATGATGACTTTGACAACTTCTTCTATCATAAGATTGGACGAAGATATGCAAATGCAATCAGCAAGCTTACACTATGTTCTGCAATCAAGTTTGACGGCGATGTTATCACGGACTTCAGAGTTGCAACCACAGCCTGCGGTGTTAAAACCAACAGGTCAAGGGATGTTGAGAAAATCCTAATTGGCAAGAAGCGCTATGAGATTCCAAGCCTAATCGATGAGGTTAATGCTCAGTATGAGGCGCTTTTAACTCCTCGTGCAATGCCTGAATATAGAAAATACAGTACAAAATGTATGATTTCAGACTTCCTGATGAAGGTTTCAAACAACACAGCAGAGAAGTTTAATGAATAAAAGATTGGCGTGTTTCATACACGCCTTTTTGTTCTTTACTCTTATAACTTTTTCACTCTCATCCTGTGAACCAAGCGTTGTAACGAGGACTAAGGTTTACTTTGGTACAACCTGTACGCTCAGTATCAAAACTAATCATATTGATAAGTATTTTAAGATCCTTGAGGATTTAGATAAGAAATTCTCATACAGGGATGAAAACAGCGAAATTGCAAAGATCAATCAAAATGCAGGGAAGAATGAGGTTGAGGTGAGTCCTGATGTTTATGAACTTATCAAAAGATCCATTACTTACTCAAAAGTGACAGAAGGCGCATTCAACCCGCTTTTACTGCCTTTAGTTGGCCTCTGGGGGTGGGATACAGGCGATGTTAGAGTTCCTAATGATGATGATATAAAAGACGCTCTTGAACTTATATCAATTGATGATGTTTCCCTTAGCGATGATCATCACACCGTATTTTTAAAAAAAGAAGGAATGGGGCTTGACCTTGGCGGAATTGTAAAAGGACATGCATCAAACCTACTTGTAGAAGCGATGAGAAAAGACGGTATTACAGAAGGGATCATCAATCTTGGTGGTAATGTGTATGTTTTTGGCAATAAGGATTACTCTGTTGCAATCCAAAAGCCCTACGCGTCAAGGGGCGTTCATGATATTAACGTAAATGTGCGTAATAAATCCGTGGTGACATCGGGTGCATATGAGCGCGGACGTGAAATTAACGGCGTTTACTACCATCACATAATCAATCCGTTTACAGGGTACCCTGCTCAAGAAATCTATAAAAGCGTAACGGTGATAGATGCAGATTCTGAACTATGTGACGTATGGGCAACTGCTATATTTGTATTAGGTGATAAAGAAAAATTGTCTAAATTCAATAAAGATGTTAAGATAATAACGCAATGAAATTAGGCATAGTGACTTTTGGCTGTAGACTCAACTCGTTAGAAAGTGAAGCGATCATCTCATCGTTTAAAGAGAGGGGATGGACTGTTAACAACAAAGAGGAGGAGGATGATGATCTTATCATCATCAACACATGTACAGTTACCTCAAAGTCAGATCAGGAAGCACGCCGTATCATAAGACATTTTGGAAACTCAATTCCAACGATAGTAACAGGATGCTATGCCAACCTTGAACAGACATCGGAGATCGAAGGGCTCGGTGCAAAGGTCAAAGTTATTAAGGATAAGAGTGAACTTCTTAGAAACTATTCAAATATTAATGATATAAGTGATAGAGAAGAGAGCGATGAGCATAAGTTTGACTTTGATGTGAGAAATTTTGCCTTTCACTCAAGGGCAAGCATCAAAATTCAAGACGGCTGTGATAACAACTGCTCATACTGTGCTGTACATCTTGCCAGAGGTAAGAGCGTCTCACTCAATCCTGATACAATAAAGGAGCGTATCAAAGCGCTTGAGGATAACGGGAACAGCGAAATTACCCTTGTTGGTGTCAATGTAGCCTCATATAACTACAATGGAGTAAATATTTCGCGTCTACTTGAGTCGATTGTTCCATCCCTTAGGCGTAATACGCGCCTCCGTCTCTCATCAATCGAGCCTGATTACATTGACGATCTCTTTTACGATGTTGTTAAGGATGAGCACATATTTCCGTTCTTCCATCTTCCCCTCCAGAGCGTATCAAAAAGGGTGCTTGAAAAAGCTGGGCGTAAGTATGATGAGAGCGATCTTCAAAATATTGTCGATAACCTTAAAAAAGCAAAGGATAACCCGTATATTGCCGCAGATATCATTTCAGGCCTCCCTTATGAGGAAGATACGGATGCAGAGACTACATACAACTTTTTAAAAGACAATCGTTTTTCGCGCCTTCATGTGTTTCCATTCTCTCCACGTAAGGGGACAGATGCATATTCAATGAAACATCCTCCTGAACGAATAAGAGATGAGAGGGCAAAGCGATTAAACGATCTCTCAAAGGATCTCTATGCCTCATATATCGAATCGAACATTTCAAAGACTCTTGAGGCTGTAACAGAGCGAAAAACAGAAATCGGAACATTTGTAACTACAGCAAACTACATCAAGGCTCATGTTGATGGACTCTATCTTGATGAGGGTAAAATCATCAGAGGTACTCTAATAAAAGGTGATGGAAATACCCTTAAATTTGAAAATATCTGCTCGCTTTAACCTAAACATTTGTTGAGGTAATCTTATAAATTCAATTTTTTTGTACATTTTGTCTATTTCATATTAAAATTTTATTGATTTTTGAAAAAAAGTTCATTAATATAAAAAACATAGCAATTACGAGGTAACTAATGGAAGTATCAGTTGGAGATTTACTTAATAGAATCAACAAAGAGGGAACAGAAGCTGCTCTTAAAGAGAAAGAAAGCATAATTTTGAATGCAAAAAATGAGGCTAGTAAGATAGTTTCTGATGCAAAGGCTGAGGCTGATGCAATCATCAAAAATGCAGAAGGCGAGGCTAAAAAACTAATCGCTCAGGGTGAAAGTTCACTCTCTCAGAGCGCAAGAAACGTACGTTTAAGCCTTAAGGATGAGCTTAACGAGATGTTTTCAAAGGCTTTGAACAAGAGCCTTTCTGAGACGCTTAGTGCATCAGATTATGTTGAAATCATCAAGTGCGCTTTAAGCTCAGTTCAAGATGAAGAGAAGACGCTTCTTCTTTCAGATAAGCTCTTTAAAGGCATCAGCACAGATCTAGTTAAGAGCCTTAGCGTAAGCGATGTTAAAAAAGATGATGCTTTGAAATCAGGCTTTAGACTCTCAATTAACGATGGGAAAGCATACTACGACTTTACAGATGATGAGCTTAAGGCACTAATCAGCCCATATCTTTCTGATGCACTTAATAGGATAGTTTCAGAAAAATGAACGCATATTATTACCTTATCTCAAGCCTTCCAACTCTTTCTTTTAAAGACGGGGAAACAGTGCCGTTCACAAGGGAGAGTTTTTTAGAGGCGATAAAGGGTTTTGTGCCAGAGAGAGACTATAAGGCAATAGAGAACATCTTTGATGGCAAGTCTGTTAAGAGGGGCTTTATTAAGGAATATAACCGCCTATCAAGCTCCATCGAGAGGGCACTTCTGTATTACAGAGCAAAGCGACTCTCAATAGATGACGAGAAATACGCCGATATATCTGGAATTGATAGCGACATCCTTTCTATGGCAGAAAAAGCTGTATCAAACGAGAACCCTTACGAATCTGAACTTGAGGTTTTTGGAATTTACTGGAAAGCGCTTGATAATCTTCAGTTGAATCACTTTGGGGATTTCCTGTCTTTGGCAGTATACGCGCTTAAACTCAAACTTCTATTCAGAAAAACATCATTTAATAAACAAAAAGGCGAAGAGGAAGCAGAACGCTTGTTTGCATCCTATAATGTATTGGAGGAGCTTTTGAATGAACAATAATGGAAAAGTAGTAAAAGTAAATGGAAACATGGTGAGTGTTGAATTTACAGACAACGTATTGAAAAACGAGGTTGGGTATATTCACATTGGAGATACTAAACTCAAAGGCGAGGTTATCCGTATCAATGGCAATGTTGCCGACATGCAGATCTTCGAATCAACATCAGGTCTTGCAGTAGGAGATGCGGTCTCATTCACAAAAGAGCTTCTATCCGTAGAATTGGGTCCAGGATTGCTCGGTCAGATCTACGATGGTCTTCAAAACCCGCTTCCACGCCTTGCAGAGGAGTATGGATATTTCCTCACACCAGGTGTGTACCTCAATCCAATTCCAGACAAGTCTTGGGATTTCACACCAACTCGTAAAGTCGGTGACACTCTTAAGGCAGGAGATGCTTTTGGATTTGTAAAAGAGGGCTTGATTGAGCATAGAATTATGATTCCATTCACATTCCTTGGAGAGTGGAGGATCGAGAGCATTAAGGATAAAGGGTCATACAACGTAAGAGAGACAGTTGCAACGGTTGTAAATTCAAACGGTGATAAGAAAGACCTATCTATGGTATTCTCACACCCTGTAAAGAGACCGGTAACCGCATATAAAGAGCGTTTAATGCCAAAGGATCCAATGGTTACAAAGATCAGGATTATCGATACATTCCTTCCTGTTGCTAAGGGCGGAACGTACTGTACTCCAGGCCCATTTGGTGCAGGAAAGACAGTGCTTCAGCACCTAACGAGCCGTAATGCCGATGTTGATATCGTAATCATCGCAGCATGTGGAGAGCGTGCAGGTGAGGTTGTTGAGATTCTTAAGGAATTCCCAGAGCTTACAGACCCACGAACAGGCCGCTCACTTATGGAGAGAACGATCATCATCTGTAACACATCATCAATGCCGGTTGCAGCCCGTGAAGCATCAGTATACACAGCAGTGACAATGGCAGAGTACTATAGAGAGATGGGGCTTAACGTCCTACTTCTTGCAGACTCAACATCACGATGGGCTCAGGCAATGCGTGAGATGAGTGGACGTCTTGAGGAGATTCCAGGGGAGGAGGCTTTCCCTGCATATCTTGAGAGTGTGATTGCATCATTCTACGAGAGAGCAGGACTTGTACGCCTTAACGATGGCAAGCTTGGATCTGTAACGATCGGCGGTACAGTATCGCCTGCAGGTGGTAACTTTGATGAGCCTGTAACTCAGGCAACGCTTAAGGTAGTTGGTGCATTCCACGGACTTTCAAGAGAGCGATCGGATGCACGTAAGTACCCTGCAATCCATCCGCTTGATTCATGGTCGAAGTACACAGGTGTAATCGACAAGAAGAGGGTTGAGGATGCACGTAACATCCTATTTAAGGGCAACGAAGTCAACCAGATGATGAAGGTTGTAGGCGAAGAGGGTGTAAGCATTGAAGATTACATTATCTATCAGAAGAGCGAGCTTATCGACAGCGTATATCTTCAGCAGAACTCATTTGATCCTGTTGACGCTGCAGTGCCAGTTGAGCGCCAGGAGCTCTTGTTCTCAACGCTATACGATGTGCTTCAGAATCCTTTAAAGAAAATCAACGAAAAGAATGAGGCTCGTGTGTTCTTTAACGAGATAAGACAGGAATTCCTAGACTGGAACGGAAGTGAATGGATGAGCGATAAGTTCAACGCACACCTTGCTGAGATCAAGGCTAAGAGTGAGGAGATGAGAGGGTAATTTATGCAAAAGGTTTATACAAAGATTGAATCAATTGTTGGAAGTGTTATAACAGTAAAGGCAAGCGGAGTTCAGAATAACACACTTGCACTGATTAACACTCGTTTTGGTACATCGTACGCAAGTGTCATCAAGCTCGACAGAGACATTGTAACGCTTCAGGTGTTCTCAGGAACAAGCGGTGTATCAACAGGTGATGAGGTTCGCTTCACAGGCGTTCCTATGAGAGTAAGCTACACTCCTGACCTTCTTGGGCGTATCTTCACAGGATCTGGCACTCCACGCGATAACGGCCCTGAGCTTAAGGAGAACCTAATTCCAATCGGAGGCCCATCTGTTAACCCTGCAAAGCGTATTGTTGCAAAGAGAATGATCAGAACAGGTATTCCTATGATCGATGTATTCAATACGCTTGTTGTATCACAGAAGCTTCCTATCTTCTCAGTTTCAGGTGAGCCATACAACCAGCTTCTTGCCCGTATCGCTATGCAGGCAGAGGTTGATGTAATCGTGCTCGGCGGAATGGGGTTGAAATACGACGACTACCTATACTTTAAGAATACGCTTGAGGAGTCAGGTGCACTTTCTAAGACTATAATGTTTGTACATACATCATCAGACCCAACTGTTGAGTGTACACTTGTTCCAGATCTATCCTTGGCTGTTGCAGAGCGATTTGCGCTTGATGGAAAGGATGTGCTTGTACTTCTTACAGACATGACCAACTTTGCAGATAGCCTGAAAGAGGTTGCAATTACAATGGAACAGGTGCCATCGAACCGTGGATACCCTGGTGACCTCTACTCATCACTTGCATCACGCTACGAGAAGGCTGTTGACTTTGAGGGAAGCGGCTCTGTAACAATCCTTGCAGTAACTACAATGCCTGCAGACGATGTTACTCACCCAGTTCCTGATAACACAGGATACATCACAGAAGGACAGTTCTACCTCAAGAATGGACACATTGAACCATTTGGTAGCCTTTCACGACTTAAGCAGAACGTAAACTCATCAACACGTGATGACCACAGAGCAATCATGGATGCCATGATTAAACTCTACTCTCAGTACAAAGAGAGCCTTGAGAAGAAATCAATGGGCTTCTCAATGAGTGAATGGGACAACAAGCTACTCAAATACGGTAAGCTCTTTGAAGAGCGCCTTATGGACTTGAGCGTGAACATTCCACTTGAGGAAGCTCTTGATACAGGATGGGAAATCCTCTCAGAATGCTTTGAAAAGAATGAGACAGCGCTTAAGACTGATCTTATCAATAAATACTGGCCTAAGGAGTTGAAAAAGTGAGTATCAAACTTACTAAAAACGAGCAGAAAAAGCAAAAGGATGCTCTGAAACAGTACGAACGATATTTACCGACTCTACAACTTAAAAAGAAGCAACTTCAGGCTGTGATTCGCTCAGTCGAGGAGGAAGAGGAGAAGATCCGCCTTGAAAGAATAAACGCAGAGAAGGCGCTCTCATCATGGGTGTCGCTCTGGGGTGAAAATCCACTCTTTAAGGAAAAGGGACTTCAGAGCCTTGTTAAGCCTGGTGTGATCAAGTGTCAGACTGAGAACATCGCAGGTGTAAAGGTTCCTGTGTTTGAATCACTTGAGTTCATCTCTATTCCGTACGCGCTTGAGGAGTATCCACTTTGGGTTGACCGAGGCGTTGAGACTTTAAAGAACATAGTTGAACTTAAGGCAAAGAGCACAGTCCTAAAGAAGGAGCTTGATGCACTTTCCTACGAGCTTAAAACTACATCACAGAGGGTGAACCTCTTTGAAAAGGTTAAGATTCCTGAGACTAAGGAGAACATCAAGAAGATTGCTGTAGCCCTTGGCGATGCATCAACAGCCGCTGTAGTAAGAGGTAAGATCGCAAAGAAAAAACTTATGAGAGAAGGAGAAGCAAAATGAGTATTGCAAAGATGAAAAAAGTCACTATTCTCTCAGAATCAAAAGACAAGAGATACCTTCTTGATACAATCAAGGCACTCGGTGTTGTACATATTAAGGAGAAACAGGGCGAGAGCGGGGAGAGGCTTTCTGTAATAAAAGATAATTATTCTACGCTTGAAAATGCATCTCATATCATTGAAAACTACCTTACTAAGGATGATAAGAAGAGTAAGGATGGCGCTAGTGCGCTATCTTTGGATGATGCTGTTCGAACCTCAAAGGCAATACTTGATCTTGAAAAGACACACTCATCCCTTCTTCTTGAGAGACAGAAGATAGAAAAATACCTTCAGGATATCGCAACATGGGATAACGTTTCAGAAAACACCCTTGATGCGATTAACTCAAACGATTTTAACTCACGCGTCACTCTTTCAAGGGTTGATAAGAAGATCCTTTCAAGTAAGGCTTTTGAGAACATAGACTATGTAAAGCTTCCTAGTGCAAATTCACTTGTACTCATAATCGGTGATGTGATTCCAGAAGGTGTACAGGTTTATCCTCAGTACAGGAAGGAAATCTCTGATGAAAAGAGCAAGCTTGACACAGTAAATGCATCAATTAAGGACACTGAAGACAAGATCAGAGCGCATAAAAACGACCTTAAATCGATTAAGGATAATGCAAAGCTACTCCTTAAAGATATAGAGTATGAAGGGCACTTTGAAGGCATGCTTAAGAGCAATGAGATCTCGTATCTTACAGGCTACATTCCTCAAAAGGATGTTAACATCTTCAAAAATGCGCTTGATAGTAAAAAGGCGTTTGCCTACATGATTGAAGATGCAGAAGGTGAGGAGACACCAACGCTTCTTATCACAAACAACTATACAAACATGCTCTCACCAGTTCTTGGAATACTTGGAATCAGCCCAGGATATGAGGAGAAGGACATCTCATTCTGGTTCCTAAGCTTCTTTGCAGTATTCTTTGCTATGATCATAGGAGATGCAGCGTACGGACTTGTTATACTTGCTATCGGTGTAGCGCTTCGCATTAAACAGAAGCATTTTACATCAACAAGTAAGCTTGTCTTGCTCCTTGGTGCCTGTACGTTCATCTGGGGCGCAATTACAGGAACATGGTTTGGCTCTGAGGCTATCCTTGAGGCACTCCCGTTTTTGAAGAAGATAGTGATCCCATCGATTACGAACTTCCCTGATCTGTTTGGCGTCACAAATGAGTTTACGCAGAACTCTATGATGAGACTCTCATTCTCACTTGGTGCCTTACAGCTATGCCTTGCATGCGTACTTAATGTGATTCAGAAGGCAAAGATGAAGGACTTAAGCCTTGTTGCAGACATCGGATGGTTCTCATCAATCCTATCGCTTTACTTACTTGCACTCATATTGGTTGTAGGTGCAAACATGCCGTTAAAGCCGATATTTGTAGGGGTTGGAATTGGATTTTTACTTGTGCTTTTCTTCTCAGGTCACGCTCCTGGACTTCCATTTAAGGATGGATTTAAGAAGAGCCTTGGAGGTGCATTCTCTGCGTTCTTAAATACAATTTCTGCATTTGGTAACGTGATGAGTTACATCAGGTTGTTCGCAGTAGGAATTGCATCTGTTGCAATTTCAGAGAGCTTTAATGGACTTGCAAGTGGATTGCTTCACGGTCCGTTAATTATATTTGGAATACTTATTTTGGTGATTGGACACTCACTGAACTTTGTATTAGGAATCCTATCTGTGGTGGTTCACGGCGTTCGTCTGAACGTTATGGAGTTCTCATCGCAGTGTGGAATAGAATGGGCAGGTATAGAGTACCACCCGTTTAAATAAAATTAAACTTGATCGCCTTAGGGCGTAAAGATATTCATAAGGAGATATTTATGGCATTGTACTACATTGGTATGATTATTGCAGTGACTTTTTCAGCTATTGGCTCAGGAATAGGAGCAGGACTTGCAGCACAGGCAGCAGTAGGCGGATGGAAGAAGTGTTTCCAGCAGAGCAAGGCAGCACCATTCATTCTTTCAGCATTCGCAGGTGCACCTCTTACACAGATCATCTACGGCTTCTTGCTTTCAGGCTTCATTCAGGGCTCAGACGCAGCACAGGCTAACCCTGCATTTGCTTTGATGACAGGTATCGTTTCTGGTGCAGTTATTGGACTGTCTGCAGTATTCCAGGGTAAGGTTGCAGCAGCATCATGTGACTCACTTGCAGAGACTGGCAAGGGAACAGCTAACTACTTTATCGTAATCGGTATTGTTGAAACAGTTGCTCTATTTACACTAATCTTCTCACTTCTTGTTCTCAATAGATAATGAAGTATAATGCTTTGCGCCAAGCTGGAGTTCTTCTCCACATCTCATCACTTCCGTCAAAATATGGTTGTGGTGGATGTGGAAAAGAAACCTACGACTTTTTAAAAACGATTAAGAGCGCAGGCTTTTCACTCTGGCAGGTTCTACCGCTTTGTCCTCTAGGCTTTGGCAATTCGCCATATAGCTCAATCTCTGCATTTGCGGGTAACGAGCTCTTTATAGATTTGGATCTTCTTATTGACGAGGGGCTTATTAAAAAGAGCGATGTTACTGAGTATAAGGGTGATAGAGGCCGTGTGAACTGGGATTTTTTAAGAGAGTACAAGATGCCCTCTTTGAAAATTGGAGCAAAGAATTTAATAAAAAAACTTGAGACAAACACAAAACTCTTATCCGCCTATAATGCATTTAAGGAATCATCGTCGTATTGGCTTTACGATTACGCTCTGTTCCGTGTGCTTTCTGATAAGTACTCAACATCATCGTGGAATACATCCTGGAGCGATGATGAAAAGATGCGCTCAAAGACTGCCATCGAGCGTCTTTTGAAAGAAAAAGGCGATGAAATTGAAGTCTGGATGGCGTTGCAGTTTATCTTCTACAAGCAGTGGAAGGATGTAAAACGCTTTGCAAACGAGCTTGGAATAAAGATCATTGGTGACATGCCTTACTGCTCATCGAACGACAGCGCTGAAGTTTGGGCTCATCCTGAACTCTTCTATTTTGATGAGAAGATGCGCGTAAAGAAGGTGGTTGGAGTTCCTCCTGATGCATTTTCAGAGACAGGTCAGCTCTGGGGCAATCCTCAGTACAATTGGAGTGAGCATAAAAAGGAGCACTTCAGGTTCTGGATAGAAAGGGTAAAGAGTCAATTACAGCTGTTTGATTACCTCCGTCTTGACCACTTCAGAGGCTTTGTATCATCATGGACTGTAGATGCAAAGGAAAGGACCGCCGTAAACGGAAAGTGGGTGAAGTCTGAGGGAGATCTTCTATTTAAGACGCTATACAAAGAGTTTAAAATCAACGAAGACTACAACCCGTTTATCGCAGAGGATCTTGGTGTAATTACAGATGATGTAGTTGCCCTTCGTGAAAAGCTCTCTCTTCCATCATTACGCGTTATGGAGTTCGGCTTTAATCATGGAAATGACGATCCACACCTTCCTCACATGTGGGATGAAAACGTGATTGGATACCTTGGAACCCATGACAATAATACGCTTATCGGATGGTGGGAGAATGATGCATCCCCATACGAGAGAGACAGGGTTAAGCGATATATGTATGCAAACGATGAGAGTGCCCCTTGGTACATGATGAGAGCTCTTGTTGCAAGTAGGGCTCCAATTGTGATGTTCTCGATGCAGGATCTAATGTTTCTAGGAAGTGATGCGCGCTTTAATACGCCAGGTGTTGTAAGCGATAAAAACTGGACGTATAGGATCACATCATCATTTGATACTGAAAAGTTTAAGAATCTACTTCAAATGTTTGCACGCGCATGAACATAATACTTTTCAAATCCTTATCGCCTATAAATGAACTCAAGTCAGGCGATGAGAGATTTAGTCACATTGTAAACATACTTAAGTTAAAGGTTGGTGACTCGTTCAAGTGTGGCGTTATCAATTCATCATCAGGAATTGGCACAATCACAAAAATGTCGCCGTCATCTATCACGTTTCAATACGAAATTACCAAGGACAAACCGGATACACCTCTAAAACTTACTATAATTCAGGGCTCTGTGCGTCCAATCTGCCTTAAGAGAATGCTACGTGCAGCATCAGAATGCGGTGTAAAAGAGGTGATCCTTACTGAGATGGAACTTACAGAGAAGTCCTACCTTGAGTCTGGATTTATCAAAAATGGAGAGGCTTATGGGACACTCCTTGATGGAGCTATACAGAGCGGAACAACCTACGTTCCCAAACTTACGATATTAAAGTCGCTCGATGTTGCGCTTAAAACTTTTGATGATAAAGACCTATTAAAAATAATCCTTGATAACAAGACCGACTTTTATAAAAGTGATGTGCCAGGCTTGAATTCAAACATTGTAAAAGGGAAAGATAGCGTTCTCTTAATTGGCCCTGAGCGTGGTTTTGTGGATAGCGAGCGCAAAATGGCTATAAATCACGGCTTTATACCATATAAACTCGGGAATCGTATCCTTAGGGCAGAGACTGCATTCATAACATCGCTGTTTCCGTTTATCACAGACTAAATTTAGAGTAATCAATCATCAGCCAATAAACTCGCGGAGCATCGAGTCTGATGGAACAAGGCGTGAATCCAATGGATCAAAGAGCGAAAGTATTCCAAGAAGCCTCTTTGCAACAGGATAGTTGTCCTTATCGTCAGGTGTGATCTCCTTAAGAAGTGGCTCTGCATACACGCGTAGCACCGAAAGCTCATAGTCCTCTGCGCTATTCATCACAGCATCAACATCGTTCTGGAACGGGAAGATGTACTTCTTTTCGCCTCTCTCTACGTTGTTCCACATTTCAAGCGTTTCAAGTGCAGGGGCGTGTCTTGAGCGGGCGTCGCGGACAAGACGGCGGATGATCCTATTGTCTGTGGTTCTAACTCTGGTGTGCTCATCAATATTCAGAACGGTGAGGGCAGAGATATAAATTCTGAACATTATGTCCTTTTTTATGCCCTCAGAGAGCTTGTTGTTAAGCGCATGAAGCCCCTCAATCACAAGGATTGTCTTCTTATGAAGATGTATAGGCTTTGGATTAAATGTACGTCGCCCGATGCCGTTGATATTAAATTCAAAGTGCGGAAGGTACACATCCTTACCGTCATAAAGATCGTTAAGATGCTCCCTAAATAGCTCTGTATCGATAGCTTCAAGGCATTCAAGGTCGACTTCTCCTAGTTCATTGCGTGGCACCTTGTCCTTTGTAAAGTAGTAGTCGTCAAGTGAGATCTGAATAGGCTCATAGCCGTATGTCTTAAGATCAAGACAGAGCTTTGTCGCAAACGTTGTCTTATTAGACGAGGAGGGGCCTGCAACAAACACGTATTTTACTCCCTTTCGTTTATGAATTTCATCAGCAATCTCAAGTATTTTACGCCTCTGGAGCGACTCACTTATTGAGATGTAGTCAGAGATGTTTCCACTTCTAATAATCTCGTTAAGCTTTCCAACGCCGTATAAGTTAAGGATTCTTCCATCTTCAATGTATGTGTTAAATGCCTTAAATAGTTCAGGGTTATCCTTCCACTCTCCAATTTTCTCAAAGTTCTCCTGACGCGGATAGCGTAAAAGTAGTCCGCCCTTGTACTTTTTTATTTCCCAAACTTTCAATGGAGAAAGTGATGGGAAGACCTTTGTTGAGTGCTCAAGCGTGAGGTAATCATAGATCTTAAAGAAGCGCACCTTTTCCCATGCGTTTGTCTTTACAAGTAGGTATGCATCGTTAAGTCCACGCTTTTTGAGTATTTCAAGCGCATCCTTGTACTCATACGTTATGTGTTCGATTTTAGTATCGTTTTCTACATAGCTTTTAAGTGTTTTTGATATTTTGTCAATTTCATCATCGTTTATTGTTTCTCTGTTTTCAAAGTAGAAGTAATAGCCATCCCCGAGCGAATGACCGATGATGATCTTCTCATTTGGCATAACCTTGTATACTGATGCTTCAAAGGCCATAATGAGTGTTTCTCTATAGGTTCTCTTCCATTTAATCATTTCTTTGTAGTCGTTTGGTATATTCATTTTCATACTTCTCAATTATAATATAAAACAGTTTTAAAGGGAATTTTTTTTAAATGGCAGACAAGGATTATAAACAGTCGGATTTTTGGGCTCAGAAGGCAAAGAAGGAGGGTTATCCTGCACGCAGTATCTACAAGCTTGATGAGATTCAAAAATTATATAGAATCATTCCACCATCAGGCACTGTGATTGACGTGGGCTCAGCCCCAGGTTCATGGACGCTCTATACATCGCGTAATATCCTTAAGAACAAGGGTACAGTTGTGAGCGTTGACTTAAAGCCTCTTGAGCTTAATCCAATCCCTCAAAACGTTAAATTCTTTCAAGGAGATGCGTTTTCAGATGAGATATTAAAAGAGCTAAAATCATTTGGTGAGTATGATGCTATAATCTCGGATGCAGCTCCATCAACTACAGGAAATAGAGGGGTGGATACTGCACGCAGCGAAGATCTTGTGATGAGCGTTCTCTCCCTTGCAGATGAATGTCTTAAAAAGGGCGCCTCGTGTGCTATTAAGCTATTTCAAGGCTCTGGGGAGAAGGAGATACTTACTCGATTAAGAAGTATGTTTGAAAAAGCAGTTGTATATAAACCTAAGGCATGCCGTGGCTCATCATTTGAGGTTTATATCATCGGCCTTAAGAAAAAATAAAATATTTATATAATTTTTAATAAATGATGTATAATAAATAAAAAATAAGGAGAACACAATGTCTACAATTTATCATGTAACAAAACGTGAAAATGACGGTCGTGAATGGAAGGTATTCATTCAGGGTTCCGACAAAGTCATTAAACTATTCCCAACACAGCAGGAAGCTCTTGAATATGCAACTCAGCTTGCTAAGAACAAAAATGACGGCAGTTCAGTACGTCTTCATGGTCTTGATGGCAAAATGCGTAAATATTGGGGTTGACATATTTCGGGTATTTAGTATTTAATTAAATGGTTGCAACTGCAACATAAGTGGTGATGTAGCTCAGTAGGTAGAGCACCCGGCTCATATCCGGTAGGTCAGGGGATCGTGGCCCCTCATCACCACTTTTTTTATTTTTAAAAGCGTAATTTTTATTTATTTCACTGCCGTTGCATTCTTATTGAAGAATTGATGTAATTTTGATAAAATTTTATAGCGTATTTATTTACGATTAAGGAGTATTAACTATGGTAATTTTGGTTTTGAATTGTGGATCATCTTCTGCAAAGTATCAGGTATACGATTGGAATCACAAAAAGGTACTATCTGTAGGAGTTGTTGAGAGAATCGGTCTTGAATATTCAACAATCGAGCAAAAAAGCAGCGGCAAAGAAACCTACTCAGCACGTTTCTCATCCCCAACGCATAAGGAGGCCATAGAACTTGTACTCAAGATGATATGCGACCCAAAATACGGCGTAATTAACAACCTTTCTGAAATCGGAGCAATCGGACACAGAGTACTTCATGGCGGTGAGGTCTTCAAACAGAGCGCACTTGTTGATGAGAACACTCTTAAAATCCTCAAGGATTTGATCCCACTTGGACCTCTTCACATGCCTGCAAATATCATGGGAATAGAGGCTTGTATGGCTCTTCTTCCAAATGTTCCAAACGCAATTGTTATGGATACAGCATTCCATCAGACAATGGACAGTGAAGCATTCATGTATGCTCTTCCAAAAGAGTGGTATACAAAATACAATGTACGTCGTTACGGCTTTCATGGAACAAGCCATCTTTACTGTTCAAAACGTGCATCAGTACTTCTTGGAAAGAAGGCAAAGGATACTAACGTAGTTATAGCACATATTGGAAACGGCGCATCAGTTTCTGCTGTTAAGAATGGCATCTGTATTGATACATCGATGGGACTTACACCGCTTGAAGGCCTTGTTATGGGCACACGTTCAGGAGATATGGACCCTGCAATTATGCCATATATCATGAAGAATACAAACCTCACAGCAAGCGAGATGGACACAATACTTAACAAGAAGAGCGGACTTTTCGGAATCTGTGGACTTACAGACCGCCGCGATGTTGAAGAGGCTATGAATAAGGGCAATAAGGATGCAGAGCTTGCATTCAAGATGGAAGCACGCCGCATCAAGAAGTACATCGGATCATACATGTTCCTTCTTGGAAAGGTTGACGCCCTTGTGTTTACAGCAGGTGTTGGTGAATTTGGCTCAACGATGAGAGAGATGGCAACTATGGGTCTTGAGGAGTTCGGAATTGTGCTTGATAAGAAGGCAAATGCACTTGCTCGCTCAAGAAACGGCGAGTTCCTTATCTCATCAAAGAAGTCTAAGATCAAAGTGTTCGTAATCCCAACGGATGAAGAGCTTGTAATCACAGAGGATGCTGTTGCACTAATGAAGGGAACATACAAGGATCACATGCACTTTAAGTATTCATTTGCATCTCCAAAGTTTGTAAACAAGGCACGCCAGGAGGGCTTAAGAGAGCAGGTAAAGAAGAACCCTCAGCTTAAGAAGATCATAGCAGAAAACTCCTGGAAATAAGGTGAAAGTGTGCATCTTCAAAAAATTGAATTAAACGGATTTAAGTCCTTTAGGGATAAGACTGTAGTAAAGTTCGACAAGGGAATTACAGCCCTTCTTGGCAGAAACGGACATGGTAAGAGTAACCTTGTTGATGCAATCAGATGGGCTTTAGCTGCAGGAAGCAGAGCTACAAAGGATCTTCGTGTAAAGAAGAATCAGGATGTAATCTTTGCAGGAACTTACGACGATAAGCACAACATGCTATCCCCACCAAAGGACTATGCCGAGGTTGCTGTAACCTTTTCAAATGAAGATGGCGCAATTAAGATTGAAGCCCCAACTGTTGAAATCAGAAGGGTGATGGATAGATCTGGTCAGAGTGATTATTTCATTAATAGGCAGAAGGTAAAGGCTGAGGACATCAAGTTCCTCCTTTATGATACGGGTATCGGTAAAACAGGCTACTCGATTTTGGAGCAGGGCAAGATTGCAAAACTACTCTCAGATAAGCCTGAGGAACGCCGTACAGTGTTTGAGGAAGCGGCAGGTATCTCCGGATACAAGAACGAGATGGATGAGGCAAATAGGCGTGTAAGTGACACAAATGAGAATATCAAGCTTGTTGAAATCGACTTTAACCGCCTTAAGAGCAGGAACGAAAAACTCCGCATCCAAAAGGATAACCTAATCCGCTATAAATCCCTTAAGGATAAGTCGTTTGAAATTGCCGTGAAGGCACGTTTAATTGACTTAAGGGATGCAGAGGATGAAAAAACAAAAAACGAAAATCGCCTTAAGAAGAACGAAGAAGAGCTTCAAAAGCTAAAGGAAAAGACTGAAAAACAGCAGAAGGAAACTGAGGAGCGTAGTTCACTTGTTGAGTCCCTATATAAAGAAAAGAATGAGATTACAACAGCAAAGGGTACCATTAGCACAGATGTTGCACTTCTAAAGCAGAGTTTTGAGATGGAGGAGATCCGCCTTAAGGAGGAACAGAGGCGCTTTGATGAGTCAAAAGCTGCTCTTGACGACATGAAGGAGCGCTCAAAGGCAAAGGATACTGAGCTTAAAGAAGAACTTAAGAAGCGTGATGAAGCCTTAAAGAAAAACGATGCTCTAAATAAAGAGCTTAATGCCCTTAAGTTAAAGGCGGAAGCTCTACAGAAGGATGCAGAAAAATTAGAGAAGAACGCAGCTGAAAAGGATGTATATCTTAAGAATCTACGAGAGAAGCTTGAAAAGGAAATTGATGTTCTAATTAAGACACTTTATAGCGCACTTGATGACCTTAAGTTTGGAAAGGAAAAGAGCTTTGATACATCAAAAAACATCCTATCTCAAATCGAAGCAAAGTTTGAGGAGTACAAAAAGGCTCAGCCTGTATTTGTCGATGAGCTTCTTAAAAAGCAGCAGGATGAACTTGATAAGAAACGCTCAGAGATCACCGAAAAGACTCAGGAGAAAACTAAGGAAATCTCTGAACATCAGCTTCAGATTGAACGCATTAGAACCTCAGTTTCATCACTTGAGGAGAGCCTAAGCATCATCAAAGATGAGATAAAGAAGCTTGAGGAAGGCTTTGCCACGTTTAAAGAAAACCTTCAGAAGATCAACGCAAACATCAAACAGTTTAAAGAGAAGATTTCAGAAAAAGAAAAGGAATTTGCGGTTAAGTTGAGGCTCGAAAAGGGCATTGATGAAAAGCTTAATAAGCTCACATCAATCGACACAACTAAGATCAACGAGGCAAACCAAAAGATTAACGAACTTATCGGCACAAACGGTGTGATTAAGGGTAAGCTTGAGGCTGCAATTGAAACAATAGAAAAACTTAAAAGCGACTTCTTTGACGAATACGGTAAGAGTATTAACGAGGTTAGAAAAGAGATTGACCTTAAAGAGGGCGACAATAAGGATGACATCCGACGCAACCTTTCTAAGATCACTCAGGATATTAAGGAATGCGGTATTATCAACGAATACGCCGAGGTTGAATGGCAGGAGAACAACGAACAGTACCTTCTTGTTAAGGCTCAGCTTGATGACTTAAATAAAGCAAAGGCTGACTCAAAACAGGTGTATGATGAGCTTAAAACGCGTTCTGCAGAACAGTTCCTTGAGACGTTTGAAAAGATCAAGGTGAGCTTTGATCAGACGTTCAAAGTGATGTTTGGAGGCGGTAACGGCAACCTTGAACTGCATCACAATGAGGATGAGGAGATTGATCCACTAACATGCGGTATCGACATCATGGTACAGCCACCTGGAAAGACTATGCGTCTTATGGGGCTATCAGGAGGCGAGGCTGATAAGGTTGCAGCTGTTCTTCTATTCTCAATCTACCGCATCAAGAGTACACCGTTTTGTATCCTTGATGAGATCGACCACGCATGGGACTCACACAACATCTCTGCATTCCTTGAAATGCTACGCCACTTTACTGATAACACACAGTTCCTCATCGTTACACACCAGCTTCAGACTGCAAAGGGCGTAGATAGGCTCCTTGGTGTCACTCAGGAGGAAGAGGGCGTTTCTAAGGTGTTCGATTACGCTGTTGATAAGAATGCAACCACAAAGCAGGTTACTCTTAAGGGTAAGGGGATTAACCTTAAGAGTTAAATATCAAGAATCATTCGCGTAAGGATAATCTCCTGAAGGGATGTGTCGTTCTCCCTTAATTCTATCTCAGTTTTGGCAACGAGAGTAAGAATCCTCGAGATGTCCCCACGTGTGTAATTTCTTAAGAAATTGTTGATTGTATCTTTCTCTTGAGGTGCTCTGATTAGCGTTCTTTCACCGTTTGCACCGATTATCGAGTAGAGTTCATCGCCATACATTCCTTTTTCTTTATTAATGGCTGCACTTTCGATTCTAAGTAGTGAAAATATAAGTGATGGAAATAGAGTCTGTGGATTCCATCCCGACTCGTTCATAGCGTTTTTTAGGGCAATGAGAGCATTCTCCTTGTTGCGCTTTGAAAGGTGTGAAAGGATAGTAAATCCGCTCTCTTCCTTTGAATGGCTGAGGTGATCAAGAATTATTTCCTTTGTAATTTGAGGCGGAAGGTTCTGAAGTTTAATGTAGCTCTGTAGGGATGCAAGGGCACTCTTGAACGCAAGCACAGTTTGCTCTGTATATGCAAGGATCAAGTTTGCGCACTCATCGTTAATTGAAAGTCCAAGACGGCGCGCCTCATTTTTGATAAATGGCACCTTCTGACTTTCAAACATCTCGTAGAATACAAAGCGCTCATTTTTAGAAAATGCCTTATCGAGCGTTGTTGATGATAGCTTGTTTTCATTCGTAAGTAAAATAACAAACTTTTCATTCTCATCACTTGTTATGATTTTCGCGATAGTTTTTGCAGCCTCTTCCTTAAGCGCCTCTGCATTTGCCATAATAAGTATGTTTTCATCGCCAAATAGCGATACCTCGCTTAGTGTGTTTATGAATGTTTCAATGTCGTTTTTATCAGTTGCGTAGAACTTATCAACGCCAGTTATACCTTTTTTTTTGGCTTTTTCAATAATTTCGTTGATCTTCTCTTCTTTAAGGCCTTCTTCCTTTCCAAGAAGCAGAAATTTATTATTCATAACTGCGCCTTATTTCAACAAGCTGACCAATGAGGTTTATCTCAACAACGTATTCAGGCTTTGCACCCTTTCCTTTTTGAAGCTTAATTCTGCTGTTTTCCTTTGTATAGTATGAGAGTAGGAAGGGGGACTCTGATGTTGAGTATGCAACAATTGATCCATTCTCAGGATGGTCCGTCTTTTTAATGATGGCAATGTCACCCTTAAGTATTCCTTCACTCTTTAATGTGTCGTTTTGAATCACGTAGCCTACAAATTCAGTGTTCTTATTATCCTCGGTCTTTAGAAGTGGAACAACAATGGTGCTCTCTTTATATTCGATGTCGAAGAGGTTGCCCTCAGGCGATACGTTTTCCTTAACGTGGATGTAGATTGATGCCTTTGTCTTTTCATTAGATGGCGCCCATTTTAGCGATCTGCTCTTATGGCCTTCCTTGACGTAGTAGCCTTTCTTTACAAGCGCCTCGATGTGATCCTGAGCGCCTTTGGGGCTGATGCCGGCAATTTTTGCAACTTCCCTTACCGTAGGTGATGAGCCGTTTTCTTCAATGTACTTGTCGATTATAGAGGTGATGATTTTTTGTTTGTGTGTAAGCTGCATAATTTACAGTAATTATATCATAAAGATTTGTTTTTAAAAAGATAAGCACTATACAAATGTTTAAATTTTGCTTTTGTCTTGATCTTCTCTTATAATTGGTTGTATGGGAAAATACAACTTTGATGATGTATCAAAGGGCGAGGGCGGTGTGTATGATTATATCAATTTGCACACTTATCACTATGCCGGTAACAATCCGATAAGGTATATAGATCCGGATGGTGAAGTTAAATGGGATCAATTGTGCTCAGGTGTTTTAGAAATTGGCAGTGGAGTAATGTCGTTAATAGGAGCTGCAAATATGATAGGTGGAACGGTAGCAAGTGGAGGGGCTGCTGCGATTGATATTGCCCAAGATAAAATAAATCCTGGATTAAATGTTCTTGATGATAGTAGTAATAATCATTTTATTGATTTAAAATCATTAGTTGTTGAGTAAAGGGTAATTGTTTTGGATAAAGAATTTATTAAATTTGGCTTAAAACCATCATATAGAGTTTTTTGTGTTTTAGGGAGTATACTATTCTTAATCTTTTCTTGTTATGGTTTTTTCTATAATAACGAAGTATTAATTAAAATAGTATCTATATTTTTATTCATAATTGGAATTATAATCTTCTATTTATCAAATAGTAATATAAAGATTTATAAAGAAAAATTTTCTATTTTTTATTGATTTGATAGACGGAAATCTTCTTATAAGCCCGCGCAAGTGTT
>CAMDZB010000020.1 GCA_945910645.1 uncultured Spirochaetaceae bacterium
ATTCTTCAAGGTCTGCTGCGCGAATAATTTCTTGAAAAATCACATCGAGTGCTTTGCTTTTCTCTGAGCCAATCAGCTGATTTCTCGCCGATTCTTTAGCCATCCCAAGGCGGAGCGGATATTTTTCCTGATGCTCTTTGACACTGACTTGCAAGTCTTTCGCCAATTGTTCCTTCTTCGTTTGTGATAACAATGTGGTTGCTCCTGCTGTCTCGAAGAGTTCCATCTCTCCATCTTCGTACTTCTGTTTTTCGATTCCAAAGAGTGGACCGTCCTTCTCAAAGCGCGGAATTACATGCATGTGAACATGAGGAATTTCCTGTCCTGCAGCAGGGCCGTTATTGATAAGAATGTTGGTGTCATCAGCATTAAGCGCATCCCTCATCTTTTTTGAGATAAGAGATGCCGCATTAATCATATGTGATAGGGTAGTGCTATCAAGCTCTTCAATTGTAGCCTTACATTCCTTTGAAATCACAAGGCTATGACCCTTTCTGAATGGATTTAAATCAAGGATTGCAATACAGTAGTCATCCTCGTAAATCTTCTTTGATGGAATCTCGCCATCGATTATCTTTTTAAAAACGTCCATATAACCCTCATTATATCACAAATAGACCATTTTTCATGATCTCAACTTCTCTTCCATCAAAGGTGGTTGCAACGATGTTAAGAGTCTCATCGCCCACCATAAAGTCGGTATGTTCAATTGATGTGTTAAGTCCAAGCTTATGCTTTTCATCTTCGCTCTCTGTTAAATCGCCGCCCTTAACGCAGTCAGGGTATGCAGACCCAAGCGCGATATGACACGATGCATTTTCATCGTACAGGATTGATGTGAACACCTTGCCGCTTACAGAGATAGGGGAGGCGTTATCAACAAGTGCAATCTCGCCAAGGTATGATGCGCCTTCATCGATAACAAGGTAGTCCTTTATGGCCTTTTCACCTTCTTTTGCCTTAACATCAATAACCTTGCCATCCTTAAATGTAAATGTCGCCTCTACAACCTTGTCACCCTGAACGTTTACAGGACGCTTTGTTGTGATATAGCCGTTTGCACTCTTGTAGTCAGGTGCAGTGTAGATCTCAAATGTTGGAAGGTTTGGAATAAATACAGTACCATCATCCATAACCTGCTCTCCACCTTTCCAGATTGCATCTTTATGGAAGCCCACAGTAAAGTCAGTACCTTTTGCCATGTAGTGGAGGCTCTTGATGTGTAAAGCGTTGAACTTCTTTCGTCTCTCTAGCATCTGTTTTGTAAGGTCAAACCACTTCTTTGTAGGATCCTTCTCATCAAGGTATAGAATAGGGGTGATTAGGTCCCAAAGTTCCTCAAGTGTTCCATTCTCACCGAGCACCTTCTTTGCCCACTTAATGCCAGGAACGCAGACTACAACCCATGGAATTCTATGGTTGATTACAGCATCGTGATAGATCTCTGTGGCCTTCCTGTTTGCCCTTGTGTAGAGAAGGTTCATCTCAGGATTTGCACTCTTTAATGCATCAAAGCTCTCTGTTGAGTCAATTGAGATGCGACCCCATTTTTCATCAACTCTTTCTTTATCGTAAGCTCTCATGAACTCAGGGTAGTATTCTATATTTTCTTTACTCTGATAGTTTGTGCGCGCAGCCTGAAGGTATAAGTCACGCGGTTCAATGAACACGTATTTTGCACCCATTTCATATGCCTTTTCTGCCAGTAAGCGTGCAAATGGATACGCTTCAATTTCACATGTGATGCTGATGCACATGTCCTTCTTAAAACCAAGCCCAGCCTCAAGGATGAGCTTTGCATATTTCATTTGTTTTTCTTCAAGTTTTGTCATATCATATATTATAGAATTAAAAAGGATTAGAGTAAAGAATAGAGGGAGCTATGAAAGATAGAGGTGAGTTTTTTGTGCCGTCTCTTGGCACGCTGTACTACGATGGCAATTTAGACCTTCTTAAAGAAAAAATCATATGTATTATTGGAACTCGTAAACCCACTTTTACTGGCATAAAGAGGGCAGAGTGGATCTCAAAGCTTGCCAAGGATTGTGGATATATAACGCTTTCAGGGCTTGCACGAGGGATTGATACGGTTGTACATACATCATCATTTCCAAATACTATTGCAGTTATTCCCACAGCGCTTATGAAGGACACGTATCCCAAGGAAAACAGAGAGCTCAAGAATAGAATCATAGAAAGCGGAGGACTTGTTATAACTCCATTTAACGCCTTTGATGAGCTTACAAAGTCATCGTTTGTGATAAGAGACAAGGTTCAGGCGTACCTTTCGAAGTTTATAATTGTGATTGAGTCCGACTTAAACGGAGGAAGCATGCACGCTCTACGCTTTGCCCATAAAAATAACAGGATGGTGTACATTCCTAATGATGAAAAACGTCTCTATCCTTTAAAGGGCAAAGAGGGGATTGAATTTGTGGATGATGAAAGCATCAAGAAGCTTTTCGTGTAGATAAAAAAAAAGAGCTATTCGTGATAGCTCTTTTTTTTATACGTAGAGTTATTTTTCTACTTTAAAGCTTGCATTAAGAACGTTTTTGATTTCGCCAAGGCGCCTTGCCATTGCCTTCTGAGCGACATCTTCAGCCATATTGTTGTTCATGATAGGATCTGAACCCTCAAATGAAGCAAGAAGGTTACCTGTAGAAGCATCATTGAGTAAAATGTTGATTCTTACATAGTTACCTACGATATCACATTTATATGAAAGAGTGATTGTCTGATTGCTCTGTCTTGGTGATACATAACCAATTATGTCATAGTGCGTCTGGTTATTTTCTTCGCTTTTGCTCATTTCTCTTGAAACAAGCCCCCTTACGTCGTAGCCGTCAGCATTTGCTGTATCATCAATATTTATGTATCGGTAGTTTGCAAAGTTAGCCTCTTCTGCAACTCTTACAGTGCTTGATACACAAGAGACAAATAGCAATGCCATTGCTAGTGCGACAATTAAAAATAAAATATTCCTTTTCATAATACATTAAATTTTATCAATTGATACGTTTTTGTCAATAACCATGCAGAATACCTTTAGTTATTCTCTACAAGTATTTACAATTTTTGGCCTTTATAATATATTAATGTTGAACTCTTTGCTCATTTAGAAAGATAAGTTCTATTTGGGTAATTTCACCATAAGGAGGGAAAATGAATAAATATGAGTTTACTGTTGTTTACAAAGCAGAAGAACCACAGCGTTCAGAAGCAGTAAAAGCAGTTGAGGCTCTTTTAGAGAGCAAAAAGGTTAATGTTTTAAATCGTAAAGAGTGGGGACTTAAGACCCTAGCTTACGAGATCGACAAGTGTGATAAAGGATTTTACATCTTTTATGAAGTAGAGATGGATGGACAAGAGATCGCATCTATCGAGAGAGAGCTCAGACTCAATCCTACAATTCTAAGACACCTATTCGTAAAAGAAGTCTATCACAAGATCAAGAGACGTCCATTCAACGCAAAGCCAAAGACACAGGATGAAGAGAGCGATGCTGTTGTTAATAAGGATGAAGAAGGCGCACACGAGGAATAATAGGTAAAGTATGTCATCAAAAGATTTGAATGTAGTGTCAATTATTGGCAGACTCACTAAAGATAGTGAATTTAGAATTGCAAATAATGGCACCCCTGTTTCAAACTTCTCTATCGCAGTCAATAGAAGACGAAGAAACGGAGAGGAATGGACAGATGAAGTTAATTTCTTTGATGTAGTGTTTATGGGTAAGGGGGCAGAGCGCATTAATCAGTTCCTTCTTAAGGGAAGACAGATTGCAATCGTTGGCGAATTACACCAAAGGCAGTGGGTGACAGCCGAGGGTGAAAAGAGATCAAGCGTAGAAATTTGGGCACAGGAGATTCAGCTACTTGCTCAGACCGCAACATCACAGACTGCACCTCAACCAGGTTATACACCACAGTATGGTATGCAGCGCCCATCATATGGAGCAAGCGGAAATTCGCTTGATAACTCTGCACCATCATATCAGGGAAATTATCAGCAGAAACAGACAACTCCTTCAAGTACTAGCACTCAAGAAGGGTCACGTAATAACATCACATCAGGCCCTGAAGCATTTGATGATGATGACAGCTTTCCATTTTAATATACGGAGATAAAAAATATGGATGAAGATAAAAACATAATTGAAGAGAACGAAGAAGTTCAGCAGGATCACGCAAAAAAGGATCGTCATTTTGTTCCAAAAAAGAACAATGTTTATAGAAAGAAGGTATGCCGCCTATGCGCACGTGATGCATCACTTCCTGATTATAAGAACCCAGAAGGTCTTAAAAGATGGATGACAGATCGCGGTAAGATTCTTCCTGCACGTATCACAGGTACATGTGCAAAGCATCAGAGAATGGTTGCAGAAGAGATTAAGAAAGCACGCAACTTAGCATTACTACCATTCGATAGAAAATAATAGGGGGATAAAATGAGAGTTATACTTAATAAAGATTATTCTACTCTTGGTGAAGAGGGAGATACTGTTGAAGTAAAATCAGGATACGCACGTAATTTTCTATTCCCTCAAGGCATCGCTGTTCCAAACACAAGAGAGAATCAGGCATACTTTAAGGCACGTTCAAAGGCTATAGAAAAGCGCAAGGAAGAGAAGAGACTTGCTTCAAGATCACTTAAAGAGAAGCTTGAGAACTACGAGGTTAAACTTGTACTTCCTACAGGTGAAAACGGTAAGCTATTCGGAGGCGTTACAGCTCTTATGCTTCAGGACTACCTTCTTAAAGACGGAATCGAGGTTGAGAGAAAGAAGATTGAGGTTCCTTATCACACAATTAAGACTGTAGGTCACTACACATTCAAGGTTTCACTCTACGGCGGAGAGGAAGCATCTGTAAAACTTATCGTTGATGCAGAAGAAAAGAAAGAAGACAAAAAGAGCGATAAAAAGCGCAGAGCTCCAAAGAAAGAAGAAGTAGAAGAAGTAGAAGCATCTGAGAGCGAATCTCAGGATAATACAGAAGCTACAGCAGAGAGCGAAAACTAATCAAAACTTAAATATAAAGGGTAACAATTGCTGTTATCCTTTATATTATTTATATACAATTATGCCTAAAAATGCAGTCGTAGATAAGATTATTGAACTTCCTCACGATATTAATGCAGAACAGGCAACACTCGGGGCGGCTCTATTCTCGCTCACAGCACGTGATGAGCTGATAGACTATCTCACGCCCGATGATTTTTACGAAGAGGCTCATAAGGAGCTCTTTAAGGCAATCAGCGATTTTAAGGATTACAACAGCGAGAGCACGGCGATAGACAGGGTAACCTTCGGCAACTTTTTAAGACGTGAAGGTGCGCTTGAGAAGTGCGGTGGAATTGCATACATTGAAAGCCTTTCAGAATCATCTCCAGTGCCATCAAACGCAATGAGCTATGCAAAAATCGTAAAAGAAAACTCACTCCGCCGTAAGGTGATTATGGCTGCAGATAATGCACGCTTACATTCGCTCTCCCCAACAGATGACATCGAAGATACGATTGAAGAAGGGGTTAGCACATTTACAGATCTACAAACCTACGGCACCTCAACAGATGAGTTCTACAACGTTTCAAACATTGCCCGTCAGCTTCAGAATAAGATTGAAGCTATGAACGATCTTGGCGTTAACACAGGGATTAAAACAGGCTTCCAGTACCTTGACAATAAGATTGGTGGCTTTAAAGAGTCGCAGTATGTTATTGTGGCAGCCCGTCCATCCTGTGGTAAAACAGCCTTTGCACTTTCATGTATTTCCAACATCCTTAACATGCCTATGGACATCATAAAAAAGGATGAAAACGGGAAGTATTTCAAAACTCAAAAAGACATAAAGGTTGGCTTTTTCTCACTCGAAATGCCATGTGAAGACATCCTTAAGCGTATATTCTCAATGCGTTCATTAGTTCCATACAGCCTAATTGCACAGAACAAGCTTGGAACAAATAAGGATGATAAGAACAGGGTTGACCTCTTTAACGCTGTAAAACAGTTCTACTCAGTATCAAGCCGTCTCTTTGTTTACGACTCATCAAACATGAGTATTCAGAATATCAAAGCTGCTGCAAGAAAGCTTAAAAGGCAGGAGGATGTTGATATCCTATTTATCGATTACTTTTCGCGAATCGATGCTCAGGCATCAATTAAGAACACAAGGATGCAGGGGTTTGAAATGTGGGGATACATCTCACGTCAGCTTAAGAGCCTATCTGCAGATTTAAAGATTCCAATTGTATGTCTTGCTCAGTTAAACCGTGAGGCTGAAAAGTCCAAACCGACACTTGCAAACCTAAGGGATACCGGTGCAATCGAGCAGGATGCCGATATCGTAATTATGCTTCACAACCCTGAAAGGAATGAGGAGAACCAGGAGTCCCAGGATGAGATGAGGCCACGCCGTTGGCAATACAACGAGCCACAGTTCCCAGGATCTGTTGATGTTCAGAAGGTTACTCGTATTCAGACTATTATTTCAAAGCATAGAAACGGTGAGACAGGAAGTAGTGAACTCTGCTTACTTGGCGATTTTGTAAGGTTCGTAGAACCTGAATCGATCACAGAGGTAAGTTAGGGGTGGATCTCAGCTATGCCGTTCTGTCATCAGGTTCATGTGGTAACTCATACGTATTTTACGATGGGGAAAACAGCATAGTTGTAGACTGTGGGCTTTCTGGGAAACAGATGACAGAGAGACTTGAGAGTGCTAACATTCCAAAAGAGAGCATCAGAGCTGTTTTTATCACGCATTTACATCCAGATCATGCATCAGGTATTAAGGTATTCACAAAGAAGACTGAAATCCCTGTATACATCAATGCATTCTCTGCAAAACGCCTTCCTACATTAATTGTACGATACGGCATTCAAACAAGTCTTCAAAGGTACTTTAACATAAATGATGATATTGATGTTGATGGTGCATTTGTTGTTCATCCATTTGAACTCTACCACGATTGTATTGGAACAGTTGGATTTAAAATCACAAGCCTTAAGACTCAAAAGTGCGCTGTTGTGATAACAGACACCGGTAAGGTTACTGATGATGTAAGAGCGCTTGCAGAGGATGCTGATGCCCTGTTCCTTGAGTCAAACTACGATGATGAAATGCTAAAGAAAGGCCCGTATCCCATATCGCTACAAAATAGAATCAGAGGCGATAAAGGTCATCTTTCAAATAAGGATGCTCGTGAATTTATATGCGCTATAAAAGACAAGGAGACTCGAAAAATCCATCTAATTCATGTGAGCGACAACAATAATACGATATCAAAGATAAGAGATGAACTCTCATCAGTTCCAAACGAAAAATACTCATGCCTTATTCCGCTTGAGAGAGGCGAGTTCTATAAAGGATCCGTATAAACTTATTCTCTTAAGTATCAAAGATCAAAATCAAAGTAAACAATATGATTAACTATTTAATTACTCGACTCATCTGAACAAGCTTTACTCGACGCGTCTGAACGAGTCAAACTCAGCTGTAAATGTTGCACGTCCTTGCGATGATGATCTTAACACCGTTGAGTATCCAAACAAGCTCTTAAGTGGAGCACTTGCGTTTACTATGCTCACATCACCCTTGCTCTCCATGTCGCTTACAAGTCCTTGGCGCTGAGTGATTGTAGATATACAGTCGCCAACAAACTCAGATGGTGTTGTGATTGTAACCTTCATGATAGGCTCAGAGAGTACAGGGTCACACTTTAATGCACACTCATCAAACCCTAGTGCTCCTGCTGCCTCTGCGCTCTCTGGAGTACTTTTAAGTTCATCATATATAACGCTTGTTATATTACATGTGATACCAATACATTCATAACCCATTTTTATGCCGCTTTTTAATGCGCCATTAACGCCATTCTTAATCGATGTGATGATGTTCTCAGGAACGCCTCGTTCCTTGATGTTAAATAGTATCTGATTCTCGTTTGTGTTGTTAGGCTCAAGCGAAAGGGTGAGGGCAATATACGCCTCTTTTCCCGCGATGGTTTTATCAAATGTGTATGTTGTGGATGACGATTTTGTGATAGTCTCTCTATACGTCACTTGTGGCTTTCCAACTTCAGCCTTGATCTTCCACTCCCTTTTAAGACGTGTTGTGATGATATCAAGATGTAATTCACCCATACCAGAGATTAATAGGTCTCCAGTTTCGCTGTCTTCCTTCCAGATAAAGGTTGGATCTTCATGTGAGAGGAGGGTAAGTGCGCTCTTGAGCTTTTCAAGTTCACTGATGCTTTCAGGCTCGATAGCAACTGAGATCACAGGGGTTGGAAACTCCATTTTCTCAAGTACAACTTTTGCCCCTTCAGAGCAGAGCGTGTCTCCCGTATGTGCATTCTTAAGACCTATTATTACACCAATATCCCCAGCCTGAAGGCTTGATACCTCTTCCTCCTGAATGGATCTCATTCTGATGAGTTTAAGCGCTCTTTCTCTCACGCCTTGAGTTGAGTTGAACACCATCTCGCTTTTTTTAAGCGTTCCGCTATAGACCCTCACGTATGAGAGCATATTGCCCTGTTTATCAATCTGTACCTTAAATATAAGTGCGATTACTTCTTTTTTGTCGTTGCATTGAATCTCAATTTTTTCACCAGTCTTTACCTTAATGCCTTCCTCAAGGCGGCGTTCAGTAGGGGATGGAAGGAATGCAACAATTCCGTCAATGAGCGGTTGAACTCCAATATTTTTAAGTGAGCTTCCGGCGTATGTTGGAAGAATTTTAAACTCATTTGTTCCAATTTTTAAGCACTTTAATATCTCATCCTTTGTTATTTCATCGCCGTTTAGGTACTTTTCCATAACCTCATCTGAAAACTCACTTGCAGAATCAAGAAGGTGCTCTCTCCAAAGGTTTGCATCATCCTTTAAGTCAGCAGGGATCTCTTCTTCATTTATCGTCATGCCATCGTCGTTTTTAGAAAACACAAGGTACTTCATCTTAAGAAGGTCAATTACCCCCGAAAATGAGCTCTCATGACCTACAGGAATGGTTAAAGGAACGCACTTGGTATTCATCTTGGTCTCGATTTCCTTAAGCGTTCTGTAGAAATCTGCGCCCATTCTATCACACTTATTGATGTACGCAATGCGTGGAATTCTATATCTCTCAGCCTGGCGGAATACAGTTTCACTCTGAGCCTCAACTCCAGAGACTGCACAAAAGATTCCAACAGCGCCGTCAAGAACGCGAAGCGATCTTTCAACCTCTGCTGTAAAGTCCACGTGTCCCGGCGTATCTATTATGTTTATCTGTGTCTTGTTCCAAAATGTGGTGATCGCAGCGCTCTGAATGGTGATTCCACGTTCTTTCTCTTCCTCCATCCAGTCTGTAGTGGTGGTGCCATCGTCGACCTCGCCAATTCTATGTACCATACCGGTGTAGTAGAGGATTCTCTCTGTGGTTGTTGTTTTACCAGCGTCAATATGTGCAATTATACCTATGTTTCTAATGTTGTCGTTCATACCTCAATAATACACGATTAATATATAAAATTAAAGGAGTTGATTTTATGAATTGTAAAGGTTAAACTCTAAAAGATAGTGAGGATTAAATGAAACTTTACGACTTTCTAAAAGACAGGGATTACATATATCAGTCAACAGATGATGAAAAACTAAAAGAAATACTCAACAGCGATAAAAAAATCACATTTTATCTTGGAATTGATCCAACAGCTGATTCATTACACATAGGCCACTTTGTAGCGCTTATGATGTTCAAATACCTACAGGAAAGGGGTCATAAAGGCATTTTACTCATAGGAAACGCAACAGGAATGATCGGCGATCCATCAGGAAAAAGCGACATGCGTAAGATGCTCACAAAGGATGGGATGAAGCATAACTTTGAGGGGATCAAGAAGGCTGTATCCCGCTTTGTTAACTTTGAGGGTGACAATCCTGCTATAGTTGTTGGAAATGCAGAGTGGATGGATAAGCTTTCATACGTTGATTTTATGCGCCTTGTTGGAGCTCACTTTAACGTAAATACTATGCTCTCTGCAGATGCATACGCAAACAGAATTAAAGAAGGCGGACTTACCTTTTTAGAGATGGGATACATGCTCATGCAGTCATACGATTTTGTACACCTTAACGAGAAATACGGCTGTACGCTTCAGATCGGTGGGGCAGACCAGTGGGGGAACATCGTAAGCGGCACAGACCTCTTTAGAAAGATGAAGAATGCAGGCACGATAGAAAGTAAGGATGAGGCTCTCTTTGGTCTTACCTGTCCACTTTTACTCACAAAAGAGGGTAAGAAGATGGGTAAAACCGAAAAGGGTACTCTATGGGTGCAGAAAGAAAAGACATCACCATACGACTTCTATCAGTACTTCTACAACGTTGCAGATGAGGATGTTCCAATGCTTTTAAGGCGTTTTACTCCAACTCCACTTGATGAAATAGACAAAATGTGCAAAAACGATATTCTTGCTGCAAAGCGCTTTATGGCAGAGAGTATGACAGCTCTTGTACACGGCAAAGAGGAGACAGAAGAGGTTAAGAAGATGACATCATCTCTCTTCTTAAAAAATGAGAGCGGTGAAAATGCACCACTTTCTGACTTTAAGGTTAACGCATCCTCAATCGGCGTTGTTGATGTATATGTCAACTCCAAGTTCGTACAGTCAAAGAGTGAGGTAAGGCGTTTAATTGAACAGGGCGGAATCAGCGTTGATGGTGAGAAAATCACAGATCTTAATGCTATAATTACACGAAAAGACAACAAGGAATTCATGCTCTTAAAGAAGGGCAAGAAGAACTTTTTACGCGTAAACTGGTAAGATTAGATTACAGAAACAAAATTAATCCGACTCGTAAACGCTTGTAAATAGATACAATAACTAACTCAAATTAGAGGCTTTTAAGCGTCAGAGGAAGCTCGTTAAGTACATCTGATGGAAGCATTCCACGCTCGCCAATCTTATCCCTCACACACTTACCTGCACGGCTATGAACATAAACGCCAAGAATCGATGCATCAGTGGTATTGAGCCCCTGAGCAAGGAAAGACGCGATTATGCCTGCAAGCACGTCACCAGAGCCACCTTTTGCCATACCAGAGTTAGCATGAGCCTTGTTTAGTATGATCCTGTTATCAGGTGTAGTAATGGTTGTTTCTGCACTCTTATACACAAGAGTTACATTGTAGTCGATGGCAAAATCCTTAAGAAGTTGATCTGTAATCTTAGGCCTACTTCCATAAAGACGCGCAAACTCACGAGAATGCGGTGTAAGTACAATAGGGCAGGATGCAAACTTTAGCATATCTCTATCCTCGCAAAGTACGTTGATACCATCCGCATCTATCACCATAGGGATGTGAATTGAGGTGAGAAGGCCTTTAACTATACCCTGAACACCTCTGTTGATCCCGCACCCCGGACCTATAAGTACAGCATCGGATTTATTTGCAATATCAAGGATCTTAGAGAACGCACGACCCGAGAGGCGGCCATCATCGTCATCCTCAACGCCGATGACCATCACCTCGTTAAGCTTCGTCGCCTCGACAGCCCAGATGCTCTCTGGAACCACAAGGCGTACAAGTCCACAGCCTGACCTTTGAGCGGCAAGGGATGCAAAATAGGGCGCACCTGTAAATCCCATGCTTCCTGCAATGCAGAGAACCTTACCAAATGCAAATTTATCTCCATCCTCACTGCGCTTTGGAAGGAGCCTTTTAACTGCGTCAGCTGTAATAACTTCCATAATTATCGTCCTAGTATTTCAGATGCTTTTTTAGCACCAATTGCCTTTAAAAATCCTGCCAAGCGTGGCCCTTTATCGCGTGCGATGAGCACTCTGTATGCTGATGTAAAGAGCTCTGATGGTTCAATTTCTGCATCTTTTGCTATGTCGTAGATCTTGTTTGCAAGCTCCTTTTCATCCATAGTATCGATGTCTTTAGAGAGTACTGAGAGCATCTTTATTGCTTTCTTGTCATTATCAGTCATTTCAGGAAGAGGGGAATCCTTTGATGAGAGTGACCATGTGAACTCATCATCTGCGTAGTTTAAAAGCCAGTTCTTGGCACAGAGCGCCTTAGCCTTGAGCCTCTCAACCTGATCCTCTTTAACATCAGGTAGGGTTGCTATGGTCTCATCAATATCAAGTGAGTGTATTAGTAGAAGGTTTGTAAGGTGCCTGAATGGAATCTGGTATGAAATTGTCTTTGGAACTTCTCCAACCTGTGACAGTTCATAAATTCGCGACTCCTTCTCTTTTTTCTTGTCGTTTGCACTCGTAAGTCCAAAGTATATACGCTCAGTATTATCGTAATCCTCGTAGATCTTGAACACATCAGTGTCAAAGGAGATAGAGAACTCAGCGTTAACCCTTGTGCTTGCAAAGAGGTACCTTGTGAGTTCCTTTGTGTAGATTTCAAGTACGTCTCTAAGACTTATTACATCGCCTGATGATGATGAAATCTTGCCGCCGTGTCCTTTGATCGATATAAAGTCGTATTGGAAGGAGACAGGTGCCTCATAATCGAAGCATTTTACTATCTTCTTACTCGTATCAAATGATCCGCCTTCGCTATGGTGATCCTTACCTGCAGGTTCAAAGTCAACCTTTTCCTTTGCCCATCTCATAGGCCAGTCAATTCTCCAGTGAAGCTTTACAAGGCTTGTGGTGCGTAGATCTATGGTTTCAGTCTTATTTACTATATTATCCCTATATGTGATGCCGTATTCGCCGTCCCATGAGAGCACAGTTGTGTCATCCTTGTTGGTAAACGATGAGAATACCGCAATTGGCCACCACGAGTCATCAAGTGGCGTGGTTCTATACTCATTAAGGATTGCGATGATTTCGCTTTTCTTCTCAAGTGCGTGTTTGATATCCTCAGCGTAGTAGCTATTTCTGTAGCGCTCAGCCTGGTATATGTATTCAGGGTTGATTCCAACGATTGGGAGCTCCTTTTCAACATCCATCTCGTTTTTACGCGCATAGCTTTCAGCCTTGGAGGCAGATGTGTCCGGTACAAGCGTAATAGGGTAGCGAAGGTATGTTTCAAGGACCTCAGGCTGTGGCATATTCTTTGGAACCTTTCTGAATACGTCATAGTCGTCCCACGAATAGATGAAGCGGACTTTTTTGCCCATCTCGCGTAGGGATTGTACAACAAGGTATGTTGAGATAATCTCTCTGAAGTTTCCAATGTGTACTGTTCCTGATGGTGTAATTCCAGATGCACAAGTGTATAAATCCTTATCGCCCTTGAGTGCAATAATCTTTTTTGCAGTGATGTCAGCCCAATGTGTACTATTATTAATGTTACTCATAATTTTTATTCTATTATATCCTTTGTTTACTTTCAATTATTTAAATTTTATATTGATATTTAAATTTGATATTGACAATATTTTTATTTTTTAGTTTAATTATTAACCATAGTGTAAATTGCATGGTGGGAGTAGTTCAGTGGTAGAGCGCTAGATTGTGGTTCTAGTTGTCGAGGGTTCAAGTCCCTTCTCCCACCCGAATACTTTCCAATGCGTTTATAGCTCAATTGGATAGAGCGCCGGACTTCGAATCCGTAGGTTGCAGGTTCGAGTCCTGCTAGACGCAAGATCAGGCCGTGTGCCTAATCGAGCTTATGCTATATGAGGGCCGCTAGCTCAGCTGGTAGAGCAACAGACTCTTAATCTGTGGGTCGAAGGTTCGAACCCTTCGCGGCTCAAAGATGCGAGAGTGGTGGAATTGGCAGACACGCTGGATTTAGGTTCCAGTGCCGAAAGGCGTGCGGGTTCAACTCCCGCCCCTCGCACAAACATGCGGGAATAGCTCAGTGGTAGAGCTCCACCTTGCCAAGGTGGATGTCGCGGGTTCAAGTCCCGTTTCCCGCTCTTTTTTTATGGCGAGTTAGCTCAGTGGGAGAGCTGTTGCCTTACACGCAACTGGTCGGGGGTTCAAATCCCTCACTCGTCATTTTGTTTATTTTTGTCATAAGGGAATAATCTTTATGACAAGGTCAAAAGAATTTCTTCAGACTGCATAAATTTATGAACAATACACTTTGGCACATCCCTTTTGAGAGCATCACATTTGATACAAAAGAAGGGTGGTTTATGTTATATAATGAAGATATGAGCGGTAAGGTGAATGCAGGAATTGATAAGTATACGGATAGAGAATCTTGCTGATATCTTAACGAATTTGGATCTTACGGTATTAGGGTCTTTCTATTTTCAACATCCTTGATGCAAAAAGTGTGTTGACATAAAAGCATAAATAATTAATAATTATTTGGTTATTAATACTTTAAAAATGGAGGGAAATTTGTGAATCTTTCTGCAGAAAAAAGAGTAAGACAGAACAAGAAGCGACGCCTACGCAATCGTATGGTTAAGAGCGAGGTTCATACAGCTATTAAGGGTTTCGAAAAAGCTGTTGAAATGAAAGACCAGGCACTTGCTAAAGAAAAGCTAGTAGAGTCGATCAGTCTTCTTGATAGAGCAGTTTCTAAAGGCGTTTACCACAGAAATACTGTAAGTCGCAAGAAGAGCCGTCTGTCAAAATCATATAATGCACTTTCTAAGGTGGCTTAATAATTGTATGAAAAATAAAACAACAAAGGCTGAACTTGTAGAGCAAATCTACTCAAAAGCCCTTATTGATTATAAAAGCAAAAAAAAGGTTAAGTGTCCTTATAACAAAGAGGATATCTCTAACCTTTTTGGCATTTTTATTGACACCTTATCATCTAATCTTAAAGATGGAAAATCCATTGAGATTAGGGGATTGGGTACTTTTGAACTTAGAAAACGAGCAGCACGTGCCAACACCAGAAATCCTAAGACAGGAGTTGCATCTGAATGCAAGGAACATTCTGTTGTAGTGTTTAAATCTGGTAAGGAGCTTAAAGAGGCTGTTTGGGGTATTTAATAGCCCTTGGAGCGATGGCCGAGAGGTCGAAGGCAGCAGACTCGAAATCTGCCATACTGTTTTTACGGTATCGAGGGTTCGAATCCCTCTCTCTCCGATTTTTAAGGAAAGATGTCCGAGTGGTCGAAGGTGCACGATTGGAAGTCGTGTATGGTCAAAAGCCATCGGGGGTTCGAATCCCCCTCTTTCCGAACTAATCCCTTAAATTTACACTACACTTTCTTTGTTTAAATGTGATCGCCTTTTTGAAAATGCAGGTTGTACGCATTCTTTTTAAGGCTTAAGGCAAGTTGACAAATCAATTACTTGAGGCGTAAAATTTAAATAGTAGGAGATAAACTTATGGTTTCATACAAAGACTTAGGACTTGTTAACACAAAGGAAATATTCAAAAAAGCAATTAACGGCGGATACGCTATCCCTGCTTATAACTTTAACAATATGGAGCAGATGCAGGCTATTATCGCTGCATGCGTTGAGACAAAATCACCTGTGATCCTTCAGGTATCAAAGGGCGCACGTGACTATGCAAACATAAACATTCTACGCAACATGGCTCGCGGAGCTGTTGAGTATGCAAAAGAGCTTGGCTATGCAATTCCTATTGTACTACACCTTGATCACGGTGATTCATTTGAAACATGTAAGGACTGTATCGACAACGGATTTTCATCAGTTATGATTGATGGAAGCAGCCTCCCGTACGAAAAGAACATTGAGGTAACACGCAAAGTTGTTGAATACGCTCATAAGTTTGACGTGACAGTAGAGGGCGAGCTTGGAGTACTTGCAGGTGTTGAGGATGAGGTATCATCAGAAAAATCACACTACACAAAGCCTGAGGAAGTTGTAGACTTCGTATCAAAAACAGGAGTTGATAGCCTTGCAATCTCTATCGGTACAAGCCACGGGGCAAACAAGTTTACACCAGAGCAGTGCACACGCGATAAGGATGGCAGACTTGTTCCACCTCCACTTCGCTTTGATATCCTTAAGGAGATTGAGAAGCAGCTTCCATCATTCCCAATTGTACTTCACGGATCATCATCAGTTCCTCAGGAGTACGTTGATATTATCAACAAGTATGGCGGCAAGCTTAAAGACAGCATCGGTATTCCTGAAGAGCAGCTACGTGAGGCTGCAAAGAGCGCTGTTTGTAAGATCAACATCGACTCTGATGGCAGACTTGCAATGACAGCAATGGTAAGAAAGGTTCTTGCCGAGCATCCTGAGGTGTTCGACCCACGTAAGTATCTCTCACCTGCTCGTGAAGAGCTTAAAAATATGTATGCCCGTAAGAATAGGGAAGTACTTGGCTCTGCTGATAAGGCCTGATTTAAGCTAATATTGAACCCCACAAAGTAAATAACAACATCTTTTAGCTGTTAAGATTTAGCCACTCTTCTTCAAGTGCTTCAAGCGCTTCTTTAAGGGTGGCTATTTCATTGTTCACCTGTTTGGACTTTTCAAATGAGGTGTATACTTCTTTCAAGAGTAGCTTATCCTCAAGCATTTTTATATTTGCTGTAGTTTCGTCAATTTGACTATCGAGCGTCTTTATACGCCTTTCACGCGCGTTTTTCTCGTTCCTCAAACGTTTTGCATCCTCATAGGATAGTTTTTCAGTCTTAACCTCTTTAACGCTCTCGGGTGTTTTTACGTCCTTGTTGAGGTTGATTTTTCCGAATACCAGGTCTTCGCCTTCAACATTCATATCTCTCATGCGTGATGTGTAGTAGTCCCAGCCGCCGTCGAAGTAGTTCACAGCTTGATTCTCAATATGGATGATCTTTGTGGCGATCTCTTTTATGAAGTTCACATCGTGGGATACGAAGATGAGCGTGCCATCGTAGTTTTTGATTGCGTTGATAAGCACGTCTTTTGATGCGATATCAAGATGGTTTGTAGGCTCATCGAGCACAAGTAGGGAACTGGGGTGCATAATACACGTAAGGAGTTCAAGTCGGCTCCTTTCGCCTCCTGAGAGTACACTCACGCTTTTAAGGATATCATCGCCTTGAAACATAAAGGCACCAAGCATATTCTTAACGTTCTGCTCATCTCCATCTCCATAATTCTTTGCATAGTCAAATACGGTTGTTGAAAGGGGAACATTTTCGTTTATAAAAAGTGACTCATCACCCTTAAAGTATTCAAGCTTTACATTTTCACCGAGCTTGATGGTGCCCGTGTAGTCACCCTCAGATCCGGTAATTAGGCGTAGGAGCGTACTTTTACCTTCACCGTTTCGCCCGACTATGCCGATCCTATCCTTTTTCCTTACGTAGAACGATGCATCTTTGAATATGCACTTATCTGTATAGTACTTTGTAAGACCATCTACAGTTAAGATATCGTTTGGCGCATATCCTACGTATGGAATAGTGAATTTAACGTGCCTTAAGTGGCGTGGAAGCTCAATTATCTCAATCTTATCAAGCGCCTTGATCTTAGACTGAACAGCCTTGCTCTTCGTGGCCTTATATCTGAACCTTTCGATAAAAGCCTCGGTTTTCTTGATCTGTTTTTCCTGCTCCTCGGCCTTCTTTATAGTCACCTCAATGTCTTTTATGCGCTTAGTCTCATAATCTGTATATCCGCCTGAGTAGCGCGTAAGACGACCCTTTTCAATCTCGTAAACCTCATTTACAGCCTCATCAAGAAAGTATCTGTCGTGTGATACTAACATGTAGCCGCCTGAGAGTGACTTAAGATACTTCAAGAGCCAGAGACGGGTGTCAATATCAAGGTAGTTTGTAGGCTCATCAAGAAACATAAAGGTAGGGGATGCACATAGGACTTTTAAAAGCGAAATACGCATCTGGTAACCTTGTGAGAAGAGGGAACAGTTTTTATTCCAGTCCTCTCTTTTGAATCCCAATCCCTTGCTTACAAGTGAAAATATGCTCTCTTTTTCATGCTCCTCATGTGGAAAGGATTCAAATACTTTAAACACCTCATCCTTAAGTGGTATATCATCAAGATTTGCCCTAGCTTGCGTGGCATAAAGGAGTGTTGCATTCTTATCCTTTGCAATAATTCCTGAATCTGCACTTTCAAGGCCGGCTACAACTCTCATGAGCGTAGTTTTACCTTCTCCGTTTGCACCAACTAATGCAATACGAGACTTTTCGTTCATGGTAAATGAGATGTCATCAAGTAAGTCACGGTCGCCAAAGGCAAGTGAAATGTTCTGTGCTGAAATTTGCATAAGTGTACTGAAAATAGTTTGGAGGTGATCGGAATCGAACCGACTACCTTTTGAATGCCATTCAAACGCTCTAGCCGAATGAGCTACACCCCCAAGTTCTTAAAAGATTTTAACATAATAGTGTTATTTTTACAATTAGGGATGAATAGCGTGATAGGTGTACATTTTGTATGAAAAATGAGTTATATTAACCTGACAATATGAATCAGACTTTTTTAATCAAAGTTGAGGGAGTATATGGCCTCTGTTAATGAGGGGTAGATCTTGTCGCACATGAGTATTCCAAGCGGTTTATTCTTTAATGAGGCCTTGTTAGAGGTAAGATAGCTCAGAAGGCGAGGGTTTACGTACTTTGCAACTCTATCTATGTTTGGAAGTCCAAAGATCTCCTCATAATACGATGCAACAGAGTGCATATAGAGCCTTCCATCATCGCTTAGATTTGAGCGTTTTGTAATGTAATTTCTAACCTGGTTCCACTTATCCTCAACACTCTGTATGTCGCCTTGAGGCACATACGCGCTGTCGCCCTCGCGTACCCAGTGAATATTACTTCTCCAAATGTTCAAAGAAGGGATAACACCTAGATTTGAATCTATAAAGTTCTTTATGATTAGAATTTTACCCCTAAGATCCCCAACAGTAGGGCTCGTCTCTGTATCCTTCCATGATGCAAAAAGATACTTGTATCTATCGCTGTTTGTAAGTCTAAAGATGTCATCTGTGATGTTTTCACCCGATCCTGAACTCCTAAACACCTCCTCCTTTATCATCATAAGGACAAACTCAGTGGGATTTTCCTTCAAGAAGCGCTCTGTGATTAAAATTATATCTTCAAGGTCAAGATACATATACTTAATCCCATGATAGATTCCAAGAACGCCGTCTCTTTTTGTAACCCTTATGTCTAAAAAGCGCACACCCTGATTTAACTGCTCATAAAGGGATACATCCTGATTTGCACTTGCCCCTCCAATTAAGTAATCGTAGAGGGCGCATGTGTCGTGAGTGCCAGGGATCGAAAGGGTTGTAAGTCTTCTTGTATTGCTGAGCTTAGACATCCAGTTTTTACCATCATCATTATAGCTAATTTGTGATGGATTCCACTGGCATGACGAGAGTAGAAGTGCAAATTGTATGAGAATAAATAGCAATGACTTTAAACGCCTATTTATCATATAAACCACGTCAAAGACGCCCCCAATCCTGCATCAAAGCCTCTGAAGTCACCTGCAAAGCTATAAGCTCCAATAATGGATATCCCAAGAAACAGCCTCTTATAAATGGCAAGTTTAAAGTCAGCTTTAATGCCACATCCTGTGTTGCCGCCATCAAGGAATGTAAGCTTTCCGCCAAGGCGCACATCACCAAAGGCGCTCAGTATAATTTGTGAATGACTATCGAGTGTGAACTTGTTTAAGAATGACAATCCTACATAAAGTGCATTGTACTCAATCGCTCTGTAATTAGGCATGTCTGATGGTATACTTTTATTGTGTATGTGAGCATATGAGTAGCCAACGTTTAGGGAGAGCCCTGGTGCATAGAAGTTAAAATCATAAGGGTTTTTTGCACCTCTTTCAAAGTACAAGGACGGTGAATAATAGACGTAAAGGCCGTTTGAAAGCCTGTATTCTGCATTTAAGTCTGATGAAAAACGAACAGCAAAGGCAGATGATGATAAGAAAATGCTTAGAAATATAAAAGTTGCTATCTTTTTCACTCTATTTAAATTATATCACAAAGATATATCAGAAATTAATGGTGAATTCGGCGATGTGGAAAATGATATGTCATCACTTGTAATGGGCTAAATCTTATTATAAAATATCCGTAAGTTTTTGTATATAAATATATGTGTCCTGTTTTTAACACTTTTAAATCCAACCTCATTGACTTTTCACGTTACAACCGCCTCACGCACTACAAGATGCATAAGAAAAACGAGTATCTTATCTCAAGCAACAAACTTGACTCTCTTATTTACTCATTAAGCGCGGGGAACTCCTTTAAAATCGACGATGTGTTTCCACTTTACGAAGTGATTAGAGAAAAGAAGCTTGACAACGTACTATATCTTGCTGTTGGGCTATTTAACCTTACATACAAGAAGAACAAGCAGTATTCGTTCCCAATCATGCTCTACAGGGTAGATCTTTCAAGGGATGAAAACAACGCTCTTCATCTATCGAGCGTTGATAACGATATCTACCTCAATCCATACTTTCGCATTTTTATATACGAGCATTTTGATATCGCTCTTGACGAAAAGTTTATAATCGACAAGAACATCAACACAAATGATATAATCGATCGCATTGTTGCGACATTTAAGAAGTCAGATCATATAAATGATGCGGAGGTGGATATTAAAAACGACTATGCAACCGTATCATTCTTTACGCCGCGTTCAGGATTCTCGTATGCAGACTTAATCTTCAACAATACTGATATTGAACGCTCTGAAATAATAAAGGCGCTTCTTAACAGAGATGAGGCAAAGTCAAATGAGAGATGTAAATATAAGTTTAACGATGGAATGCTTGAGTACGTAAGTCCCATTTCTTTTGCATCAACAAGCGAGCTTGAAACGATGTTTGCTATCCTTCGTGGGCAGTCCTTACTTGTAAAGAGTCCAAAGTGCAGAAATAGCACATCCTACAAGATTAATATCATATCTGAGCTCCTCTCTGAGAATAAGTCGGTACTCTACCTAACAAATAACAAGAACGAAAGCTATAAGGCGTATAATTTGTTCAAGGATGCAAAACTTGAGGATAACATATTTGCATTCGCTCCATACGGCGATAGGGTCAAGTATACAAACCTTAGGCGAGAGATGAAGAAGGGGCTATTGAAGAGTTACCTTGTTAAAATGCTTAATTTCAGCAAGTCTAAGGAATACATATCCACAGATCACAAAAGAGAATCATTCGATTATATCAGAGAACACCTTAACAGTATGAACGATGTAACTCAGAAGCGCCAGATCTCTGATGTAAAATGCTCCAAAGATGACATGTTCAACGAGCTTTCGGTTCTTTTTGAAGAGTATTACTTATGCACAGCATCAAAGATCCATAACAACGTTGTAAATAACAGAAAAAGGGTGATTTCAAAGCTAAGAAAGGAAGATGTAGAGTACATAGAGAAGCTGGTGAGCGACGAAAAGCTATTTGAGAGGACAAGCTTTAGAATCCTTTTAAGGAAGTACATTCAGCTCTTTAAAAAGTACTTTATGATATCGATTATGACTGTAGATGAGGTTAATAGATACATCCCGTCGAACATGAAGTATGATGTACTTGTGATAGACAATGCATCATCCCATTCACTTCTTAATACAATTCCTGCCCTTTATAGAGCGCGCCAGGTTGTAGCATTTGGAGATGACACAACGTATACAGAGCAGAACGCTCTTTCATCGCTTATAAGCGAACATAATTTTACACAGCAATACTTCTTGCTCTCAAGTGCATTTCAAGGACTTTCTGAAATCCTTCCAACATACACTCTTAAGGACACATATTCATCATCAGAGATCACCGATGTTCTTAACAAAACTGTGTATAATCGCTCCTTAAACGTTCCGCCAAAGAGATTCACATCAGGCGATAAAGCGATAACATTTGAGATTATAAAGAATATCAATTCAAAGGCTAAGAGACAGGATGCGCTTTATAATAAGGCGCTTGACTACATCAAAACAGCTGTTAAGAAAATCAACGATTCAATTGCTCTTGTAACCTTTGACAATGATGATAAAGAGAAGGCTGATTCATACCTCTTTAAACACTTAAGGGATGATAATGCATTTAACGCATTCTACATAAATCATGCCGACAGAGAGCCATACTACGTTGAGACTGCAGACTTCATCGGATACCTTGAACGTGATGAGATTGTCGTGTTTGCATCCATTGAGGGGAAACTTTCGTATAACGGCGGTGAAAAGCTCATTTCAACAATCTTGAACTCTGCAAGAAAACGAGTACACTTTATCCTTGCACTAGATTTTAATAAGGATGAGTTAAGCCCTGGGATGAAAATGTTAAACTCTGTACTAAAAGCATCAAAGAATCAATTCTACTCATCGCTTGATTCAGACGCAATGAGCGATGATTTTAAAGACATCAAGGCATACCTTAAGGATAGAGGGTATATCCTATACGAGAACTACGGTGATAATTCTATTACCTCATTTGATCTTGCAATCACAAATGCTGAAGAGAGCCACATCAACGTTGGTATTAACTTTGATGAACATGCAAGCCTCACAGAGAGAAGCCTTTATGAAACTGAATACATGCAAAAGTATATCCTGAAGCAAAACGGATGGGACTACGGCACTGTTAAGATCTCAGACTTTAAAAACAACGCGCTTGTATCATACGCCCTTATGAGCGACATTATACAGAGAGCTGAGAGTGATTATACAAAGTCTAAGGAAAGTACAAACATCATAAAGTCTAACTCGATATTCAAACCATACGCGTATGCTCCAATAATCAATAACGCAACGATTGAGAGACAGATTGCTTTCATGATTGCAATAGAGAGTCCAATAAACAAGGATTGGCTCTTCTTACGAATCTACAAAACCTATTACTCAGATGTTAAGGTGAAGAAGGCAAAGAAGTACTTCAAATCCATCATCACAAAAGTTATGAACACAAACACATCATTCTGTAAGAAATATAACTACCTATACGACATGTCAAAACCAATCAACCTCAGAGTGAACAGTAGCGCCTACAATACAAGACCAAAAGCGTACATCTCGGATGATGAATTGATCAGCGGTATCAGGGAGCTTGAGTGTACAAAGTACAAGACAACTCTAAACAAACGAATGAAGAGAAAGCTGATTCTACATGACCTCACATCGTCACTACTAATCACGCCATCTGAGATGAAGTACATAAAGAAGATTAACAAGCTCATCAGGAAAACCATCACTTTATGAACATAGAGTACTTTGATAATATTGATTCTACAAATTCCTATTTCAGGCGTAAGTCAAACGACGGCACACTTAATAAAGACGATGCAGTTATCGCATGGAGCCAGAAAGAAGGGAGAGGGCGTAATGGACGTGGGTTTTATTCTCCTCAAGGCGGAATATACCTCACAATATCCTATGGCTTTAAGGATCTTAATGACACATCCTTTCTCTCACTTATGCCATCATCATCGCTTGCATTATCTAAACTCATAAAGTCACATCTTGGAATTGATACATCAATAAAGTGGCCTAATGACTTACTTATAAATGGAAAGAAGGTTGTTGGAATCCTTGCAGAGCGTACTATCAGAGGGGATTTGATCCTGGGCGTTGGAATTAACTACAACATAAAAGAGTTTAATGCTGAACTTAAAGACATTGCAACATCATTGTTTTATGAAAATCCACCTGTAAGTAAGGAAGAATTTGCAAAAGTTGCAGTAGAAACGCTTCTAAATCTTCACACCTTTTCCGAGAATCCTAAACTTATAGATGAATATAACAAACTTTGCCTTAATATAGGTAACTTTACTTCAATTAAGACAACTTACGGCAAACTTATCAAAGAAGGGCTTGCTCTTTGCGTAAATGAGCGTGGAGAGATCCTAATTTCTGATAAAAATGGGAAAATCTCCCAAATTTCATCCGGTGAAGTAACACTTCACTAAAAGTAATCTAAATATTTGTGTAGCAGTCTCTAAGGCTATTTTTCAAAAATTTTCAATTTTTTACTTGCATACTTTAAAATTTAGGTGTAGATTAAGTGGTAAGAAGTGGGAAAAAATAAAGGTTTTGTGGAACTTTTGAAAGTATTTTTCCCAAATATAGGAAAAGGAGAAAGTCAGTGCTTACAGGTGAGTACAGAGTAGCAATAGACGAAAAAGGCCGCATATCTATACCCATTAGGCTAAAAAACGAGTTCGGCGCTACTAATGTAATCCTCACTAAGTCGACAGATTCCAGAAAATGCCTTCAGCTATTAAAGGTTGAGGACTTTCAGGAACTTGCAAAGAAACTTATAGATGGCAATAAGGGCAGCTTTAGTGCATCATATAAGCTTCTTCAGATGCGCGTGATTGCTCCTGCTCAAGACCTACAAATAGATAAGGCTGGGCGCATAATGATACCTCAGTCCTTGCGTAACTCTCTAGGAATTGAGCTTAAGAATGAAGTTGTAGTTACTGGAATGATAAACAGACTTGAGATTTGGAGCGTAAAGGATTACGAAGAATGCATCAGAATGGCTGACGATCCTGAAGCAATCGAAAAGGCTGCAAGTGAAATTTTGGTAGACTGACAATGAGTGAAATAAAGGTGTTTCACAAAAGTGTCTTAGTAGATGAGGTACTTGAGTATTCGAATCTAGAAGGCAAAAAAGATGCACTTGTATTTGACATGAATTTGGGAGAGGGTGGACATACAGAGAGGATACTTGAGAAGTTTCCTTTCGTAAAGGTAATAGGTGTAGATGCAGATAGTGATATCGTAGAGAGGGCAAATGAAAGGCTTAAACCTTTTAATGATAGGTTTAAGAGCGTAGTGAGTTGGAGTGATGAATTCCTTTCATCCACCACAGAAGAGCCTGATCTAATCCTATTTGATTTAGGATTATCGATGTATCACTACAAAAATGAAGAGAGAGGGTTTTCATTTGGCGATGATACGCTTGACATGCGTTTCTCAAAGAATGGAGGGTTGAGTGCAAAGGATGTAGTCAACACTTATAAGGAGAACGATTTAGCTGATGTTCTTTATAAGTACGGCGATGAAAAGAAGTCCAGAGCAATCGCAAGAGCGATCGTGAACGCACGAAAGACCCATAAGATCGAAAGTGCAAGCGAATTGCACACGATTATAACATCGTGCTTTCCTTATAGAGTACAGAGGGAGAGTAAGACGGATGTTGCAACCCGTTCGTTTCAAGCCCTTAGGATTGAGGTGAACAATGAGCTTGGACGTTTTAAAAGGGCGCTTGAGAGTGCTTATGAACGCGTCAAGGTCGGCGGAAGAATTGAAGTTATTTCCTTCCACTCGTTGGAAGATGGAATAGCAAAGTGGTATTTTCGTTCCCTCCTTAGTGAGGAGAAAGTGAAAATACTCACAAAGAAACCTATCACACCAAGTGATACTGAAATTGAAATTAACAATGCATCCCGAAGCTCAAAGCTCAGGGTTGTAGAAAAAGAGAGGTAAGATATGAATAGAAGTGTATTTTTACAAAAGTTTTTAACAATCGCAGTGGTTGTATTTCTCAACATTTGTTTATTCCTATTTATGTGGAACACCTCTAGCTTTGAATCTGCATCACTTGATGTAGAGCGCAATGAACGCATCCTTGCATCTCTTGAGGATGAAAACAGAACTCTAGTTGCAGACGCAATCTCTAGAAATTCCGCCTCAGACAATCAGGTTGCAAGCGTAATCTATAGGAGTGGAGATCACAAATGAACTTCGCACTTATAATGCATCAATTGCATGAATTTATTGAGTTAATTAAAGTGGTTTGTCCATTTAAATTAAATATTTTCTT
>CAMDZB010000021.1 GCA_945910645.1 uncultured Spirochaetaceae bacterium
ATCATGGATTATGGATGAGGTTAAGGATGCAGTAACAACATTCCTTCTTAAGAATCCAAAGATTCAAACAGCGCTTTCTGATAAGATCACTCAGACTGAAAAGATGCATAAGGAGATCTCCGAGGTTAAGAAGAACGCCAAGGAGGTTGCATCAAAGACGCGTTACAACATTCCAAAGCTCAAGGACTGTAAGTATCACTTAAATCAAGGATCGCAGAAGATACGAGAGCAGGAAGGTTCAAAAACCATGATATTTATCACAGAGGGTGACTCGGCAGCAGGATCCCTCACGCAGACTCGTGATGCATACCATCAGGCTGTGTTTGCCCTACGTGGTAAGGTTAAGAATACGTATGGATCGAAAAAGACAGAGCTTTATAAGAATGCAGAACTTTATAATCTCACATCCGCACTCGGAGTTGAAGATAGCATCGAAAACCTACGATACGATAAGATCATAATCGCAACCGATGCTGATGTGGATGGATTTCATATTCAAATACTGCTTCTGACGTTCTTTATCAACTTCTTCCCAGAGCTTGTGTTGTCAGGCCGTGTATACATCCTTGAGACGCCACTATTCAGGGTTAGAAACAAGAATGTAACCGAGTATTGCTACACAGAGAGCGAAAGGGATGAGCTTATGAAGAAGATCTCGAAGAGCGAGGTTACACGATTTAAGGGTCTTGGTGAGATATCTCCAAAGGAGTTTAAGGACTTTATCGGCGTTGGTATGAGGCTTAAAAGAGTTGAACTTGCATCGATTAGCGAGATTAACGAGGATTTGACATTCTACATGGGGCCAAATACTGAGGAACGTAAAGAGTTTGTGATGGAGAACATGGTATAATGGCAATTGCATCCAAGATTTTTAGAGAGAATTTTTTAGAGTACGCATCATACGTTATTAAAGACAGAGCAACACCGTACCTTGATGACGGATTTAAGCCGGTTCAGAGGCGTATTATTCATACCATGATCGAGATGGACGACGGACGCTTCCAGAAGGTTGCAAACATTGTCGGCCAGGTGATGAAGTACCATCCACACGGGGATGCATCGATTGGAGATGCACTTGTAAATCTTGCCACAAGCAAGTACTTCATCGACACGCAGGGTAACTTTGGTAATATCCTTACAGGTGACCCAGCTGCAGCTCCCAGATACATAGAAGCTCGTATCTTACCATTTGCAAAGAAGGTACTATACAGCCCTGAGATTACCAAATACGTTGATTCATACGATGGCAGAAACAAGGAACCTGAGGTATTTCCGGCAAAGCTACCAATAGTGCTCTTACTTGGTGCAAACGGCATTTCAGTTACCATGAATACGCGCATTATGCCTCACAACCCAAACGAAGTGATTGATGCGGTAAAAGCAGCCCTTAAAGGCGAGGACTTTGAACTCTATCCTGACTTTCAAACAGGCGGCATTGTGGATGTCAGCGACTACGATGATGGTAAGGGTAAGGTGTCGATCAGGGCAAAAGTCGAGGTTGATAAGAAGGGCAACAGGCTTATCATCGAAGAGGTGCCGTTCTCGGTTACTACAGATGCGCTTATTGAGGGGATTGATGCTGCTGCTAAAAAGGGTAAACTCAAGATTGCAAGCATAAACGACTACACATCAGACCGTGCAAACATCGAAATTGTACTCTCACGCTGTGCAGATCCTGATGCAGAGCTTAAAGCACTTTACGCCTACACTGATGCGGAAACCACCATCTCATTAAGCTCAATAGTTATCGACAACAACAAGCCTCGTGTGATGGGCGTAAGTGAGATTGTAAAGCATCACGCCGCATCATTGATTGAAATACTAAAGAAAGAGCTTGATGTCGAAAAAAATCACCTTATCGATAAGCTTCAGGCTCGTACGCTTGATAGGATCTTCATCGAGGAGCGTATCTACAAGAAGATTGAGCAGATGAAGAGCGCAGAGGATGTAAAGTCCGCTGTGATTAAAGGACTTGACGCGTTCAAGAAGGAGTTTGTTCGAGATCTAACTAATGAGGACGTTGACCGCCTACTTGCACTCCCAATCAGACGAATTTCACTCTTTGATATTGAAAAGAACCGCAGGGAGATTGATGAGATCAACATTCAGATTAAGAAGGTGGACTACAACCATTTACACATAAAAGAGTATGCAAACACGGTGCTTGATGACCTTAAGGCAAGCCTTCCTATCGACTCACACAGAAAGACGAGAATCGAAAAGTTTGCCAAAGTCAACGCTCGTAACATCGTCACAAGAAACCTACCACTACGCTATGATACGAACAACGGACAGCTTGGATACGAGATTAAGACGGGCGAGGAACTCTTCAAGATTTCAGAGTTCGACAAGGTGCTTGTGATTCAAAAAGACGGTTCGTACAGAGTTGAGAATGCACCCGATAAGCTCTACGTTGGAAAGGGCGCCCAGTACATCTGTATTGCGGATAAAGATGAGCTTAAAAACACTGTGTTCACGCTGATTCTACAGGAAAAGGACTCAAAGATACTCGTTATCAAGAGATGTACAATCACCTCATTTACTCTCAGTAAGCTCTATACGCTTGTACCTACAAATGGCAACTTTAGGATCCTCAAGTTCTCAACGCTTCCAAACGCAGAGATCCACCTCACATTCAAATCATCGCGCGTTAAGGATAAGAGCGTGTACTTCAGCGACTTCCTTGTGAAGAATCCATCGTCTCAGGGGACTATACTCTCACGCAACGAGGTTGCACAGATTAAGTTTCGTAAGCTTGACGACGGGGAAGTGCCACCACCAAAAGAGCCTAAGAAAGAAGACCCTAAACTATTCTAAGGAGTGTAAAAATGAATACAAAGATTGATTTTAACCATCTGACTATGGATTATGTTAAAACTGACAAGCGCTACGTGTCAGTATACAGAGATGGCAAGTGGGATGAGGGGCGTCTTACTGAGGATAACACAGTCACAATCTCAGAGAGCGCCGCTGTATTTCAATATGCTCAGACCATATTTGAGGGGCTTAAGGCATTCAGAACAGCCAAGGGTAACATAGTGATCTTCAGGGCTGATTTGAACGCAGATCGCTTCATAACATCAGCAGAGCGCCTTGTGATGCCAGTATTTCCCAAGGATAGGTTCATAGACGCTGTGATTAAAACAGTTGATGCAAACAGGGATTACGTTCCGCCGTTTGACGTTAAGGGAAGCCTCTATGTGCGTCCATTCATGATTGGATCTGGTCCTGTAATCAACGTAGTGCCTGCAAGCGAGTACCAGTTTAGGGTGTATGCAACTCCGCTTGGATCATACTTTGATGCAACAACGTCATCCATGAAGCTAAATTTAAGCTCATATGACCGCTCAGCGCCAAATGGTACAGGTCATGTTAAGGCTGGCCTCAACTATGCCATGAGCTTCTACGCAGGCTACAGAGCAAAGAAACAGGGCTTTAACGAGAATATGTACCTCGATTCAAAAACACGTACCTACGTTGAGGAATCAGGCGGTGCAAACATCATATTCATAGCAGAGGATGGAACCCTAGTTGTGCCCCAAAGCCCAACGATCCTTCCGTCTATCACAAGGCGCTCGCTTATCTACATTGCAAAGGAGTACCTCAATATGAAGGTTGATGAGAGACCTGTGAAGTTCTCCGAGATTGAAAACTTTGTAGAATGCGGACTCTGTGGAACTGCAGCAACAATCTCACCTGTGGGACTTGTGCATACAGAGACTAAAGACATCCACTTTAGGAATTCAGAACACGGGCTTGGTGAAAAAATGCGCCTTCTATTTGACACGTACAACAAGATTCAAAAAGAGGAGATTGAAGCGCCTAAGGGCTGGCTTACAGTCATCTAATTTATCTAAAAACGTTCTTTGATATATTTAGCACCTCAAGAAGAATCATAAGTTCGTTAGACTTCTCATACCTCTTGTTCTTAATGGCTTCATATACCGTGTTTTGAGTCTCAAAGTATTCCCCGGAGTTAGGGGAGAGTCCCCTTATCGTGATGTTATCAAGAAGCGTAATTGTATTCTCCTTGTTGATGCCGTACTTGGTTATGGCCTCTATTATTTCATCATTGCTCTTTGGCTTGAAATACACGTCTATGATACGCTCTGCAATCGTCTTACCATCCCTCATGGTATTAACGTTGCTCTTGGCGCTCTTGAGTGAATTTATGAATTTTTGTTTTGTATCATCCATTGATAGCATATCAAGCGCTTTAATCATGTAGCCGATGTTGTGGATGGTTTCAATACCGCTGATATCAGAGAAGAACCAGGCGCATGATGTAAACGAGTAGCTCATCCACTTGTATGCAAGAAGGGCATTCTTGACATCCTTATCAAGATTCTTGTCTTTATCGAGTAGCTCAACAAAATCGATAAGTGAGTAGCCTTTGCCGTTTTGATTCAGAATGTTCTCAACATTTTGTGTGACTTCTTTCTTTGCACTGTTTAGTGCCCTTCGAAGTGGAGTGCGCCACTTTTGATTCCAATTTTCACCGCCTCCTGTATGACATCCGCAGTCCTTATACCAGCGTGAGACACCGTGAGAGCAGCTCCAGGATGACCCCTTATTATCTTCGCCCTGTATTAGTATGGCTTCATCCTTTGGAGGATGTTGTTTAAGGAAAGTTGCAAAGTTAGTAAAGGTGAACTCCTTACGCTCCTTAACCTTTTCAGTGAGCGCGGCAAACGCCATGTCTCCAAATGGTTCATGATGTCCATAAATCTCACCGTCTGTTGCTGCTATAACCACATCAGAGCCGTTATCCGCAATGTTCTTAATCCTTGAGTAGAAGTTGTCCGCATCCCTTAAGAGGTGATTGAAGCTGATCTCGCTAGAGAGATCCTTATTGTAGAAGAACGCGGCAATCTTATGCTTCTTACCCTTGATCCAGAATGGCCTACACAAATGTTTAGGTTCAATCTTATCCCTTTCGATAATATCTTTGCCGATCTTAAGCTTCTCAATCTGAAGAGGAGAGAGAACCGTAAACTGTATGCCTTCCTCAAAGAGTATGTCGATTACCGATTTAGAAATTGCACATTCTGGGCACCAGAAACCCTTGCTATCGCGGGAGAAGAACTTTTTAAACACGTAGAGGGCGCCTCTAATCTGAGATCTTGCAAAGTCCTCATCATCAAGTGGAAGGATGGTGTGGTTGTAACTCTGAGCAATCGCGTTGCCCTCTGTGTACTTCTCCACGCTGATACGGTCGGCCTCTTTGATTCTTTCTGCAACCTCTTTGTAGTTTTTTTCGAGAAAGGAGAGGAGCGTTGGCCCTATGTTAAACGACATGAATTCATAGTTGTTTATTATCTTTTTTATATGGTTTGTCTCATCAAGATAGCGTGAGGCAGAATTTGCCCTGTAACACTCAGCTGTTATCCTTTCATTCCAGTTGTTAAACGGCATTGCGCTGTATTCAGTTTCGATTTGAAGAGTGTTAGGATTTTCGCGCGGTGGCTGATAGAAGTGCGAGTGTATAATAATTTGTTTTTTCATATGTTTTTATTATATCATCCGCCCCTTAAATTATGTTATAAATTATTATATAATCAGGAAAGTATGGAAAATCTAAACATCAACGGCTATGAGTGTGTTAAAAGTGAGTTTTTAGAAGAAATCGACAGTAAAGCGTACGTTTTTAAGAACAAAAAGAGCGCTTTAAAACTGATATATTTTGAAACGGATAGCGATGAATACTTCTTTTCATTCTGCTTTCCAACAATACCCGAGAGCGATAAGGGCACTGCACATATTGTAGAGCATGTGACGCTCTCAGGATCATCAAGGTACCCATACAAGGACTCATTTAAGGAACTTGATGCAAAGTCGGTGGCAACGTTCCAAAATGCAATGACGTTCGAGGACATCACAATCTACCCTTCAGCATCGCTAATTTATGATGATTTTGAACAGCTATTTAAGGTGTACGCAGATGCTGTATTTTCACCCCTTTTATCAAAAGAATCGTTTGAGATTGAGGGGATAAAACGCACTGAAGGCAATGATGGGAAAATATCCGTAAACGGCGTTGTGCTCTCAGAAATGCTCTCTGATGCCTTTGATAAGGAGTCAATTGGATACTACGAGATGAAACGTACCCTCTTTAAGGGCACACCGTATGTGTATAACTCAGGAGGCGACCCAAAGAGCATAGTAACGCTCACGTATGATGAGTTTTTAAACTTCTACAAAAAACACTACAGCCTCTCAAATTGCACGCTTGTTATCTCAGGAAGGCGCGATTCACTTAAGGTGCTTAAGGCGCTTGATGAATACATAAATGAGGGTAAAAATGGGTGTGATAACGCTTTAAGTGATACTGATGCAAACAGCACTTCTTATTCATCAGGGGATAGAAAAGCTGAAGCTAAAGGAAGTGAAAGCGTTGAATCACTTCTATTTTATAAGCATCCTGAGGACAGGGTGGTTTACTACCAGAGCGAGAGTAAGAAGTCAAAGCCATCAATAGTGCTACATCTACTCTCTGACGTTAAGAGAAGCGATGCAAAGTCCATGTGGATTCTACGAATCCTTGAAGACACGCTTTTATCAACTGCAATGTCACCGCTTTCAAAGGCGCTTTCTGACTCAAAAAGAGGCGGGGATATCTCATCACTTTCAGGGCTCTCATCATCAGATCCGTTTGCGCTCTTCTCGTTAGGGCTTGATGATGTTGATTTAAAGAGCCGAGATGTAAATAGCAGTGAAATTAAGGAGCAGAAGACGTTCCTTAAATCAACACTTCTTAACGTTATAAACGCCGCGCTTGATGAAAAGTTCATTGAATCAAGCTTCAAGTACTACGAGTTTAAATTACGCGAAAAGGATTCATCACGTCCGCTTGCCTTGGATTGGACGCGTAAGATCAGACACGAGATTGTGGATGGTGATGATGATATCTTTAAGAACCTACGCTCTCTATCCTACATTGATGAGATAAAGAAGGAATACGGCAACAATAAGAACCTGTTTAAGGACTTTTTCAACGAACACTTTACTAAACTTGACAAAACAAGCTTAATCGTAAGCTATCCGTCTGAGGATGTAATCAAGTCCGACGAGGCTCTGCGCATAAAAAACGCTGAAATGACGCATGAGAGTGAAAGTACAAACGAGAGTGATATAAAGGCACTTAACAGCATCATCACAAAGCTTCCGATAGAGAACAAGGTGACTGCGGATGAGCTTATAAAACTGTACAAAATGTACAATTATGATGAGTACAATATTGGCTCTTCAAAGTACGTATTCAACAGGGTGAATACAAGAGGGATTACATACATAGACATGCTTTTTGATGTAAGCGACTTTACCCAATCTGAACTTGTAACTCTTAAGCTACTCTCAAAGCACCTTACGCATATCGATGTTGCGGACATGACTAACGTTGAGTTTGTAAGGGAACTCTTGAGGTGCACAGGATCATACGCATTTTCGCTTCATACCTACGAGGAGGATGACGATGATAACCGCATCAAGGCAGGCTTTAAGATTAAAGCAAAGGTTCTTGATGAAGATCTTGATAGGTTCTTTTCACTCATAAGTACAATGATAAAAGGTGCACATTATGAGAACAAAGAGCATCTTGATGAGACGCTTATAGACTACAAAGGAACGGTGCTCTCACTTCTCAATCAGAGTCCGATAGGCTTATTTCTAAATTCGCTCTCACGCTCGATTTCAAAGATGGGTTCACTTACATCATCGCTCTCGGGCCTTGAGTACGTTAAAGGGCTCTATGCCATCAAAAAGAGCGATTATAATAGCATAATCGATGCCTTTAGCACGTTGTTTAATAGGGTGTTCAAGAGGGAACGCCTCACTCTGTTCATCACATCAGAGGATGCACATCTTAACTCTGTTAAGGCCTTTATCAACACGCTTGAGAGTGACAGGAATTTCAAAAACATGTATCTCAATCCATCGGTGAATAAAAGCACCACAACCCTCTACTCATACCCGTTCTCAACATCATACAATTCGCTTGTGTACTTATATAAGCGAAAGTCGACACCTGTCGCGCTCTATGCGGACTACATCGATGCTGAGATCATATACGATGCGGTGAGGACTAACGGCGGAGCATACGGAGCCTCGTCTAACTACTCAAGAAACGGCGTATTCTTGCTATCGTCATTCCAGGATCCTAATATAAAGAAGACATTTAATACCTTTGATCATATTTTTACGAATTTACCGTCTCCTGAACTTTTAGAGAGTGCAAAGATTAAGGAACTCGGAGCACTTGCGACTATAAAGATGCCTTCGCACCTTCATAATCTATTCGTCGACCGCTACATCACAAAGTATACAAATGAGGATAGACTTTCATACATAAACAGTGTCAAAAACGTCAAACTTGATGATATACTTAAAGAGGTTAAGGAGCTCTCTGAAGTGCCAAGTGTCAAAGTATCATTGGGATCTCTGAAAAACTTGAAAAACGCATTTGGAAAAGATGCCGAAATTATTGAAATAATGGAGTAATGAAAAAAAATTAGTAAAATGATTATAATAAAATCCATAAAAATAGGGGTACAAGATGTTTGAAAATGTACAGAAGAAACTAGGATTTGGATTTATGCGTCTTCCTATGATCGAGAAGAAGGTAGATATAGAAGAAACAAACCGCATGGTCGATCTGTTCATAGAGAAAGGATTCAACTACTTCGACACAGCCCACGGATACCTTGACGGTGAGAGTGAGAAGGCCATAAAGGAGTGCCTCACAAGCCGCTATCCACGCGATAAATACGTGCTTGCAAACAAGCTTACAGATCCGTATTTTTTCAAGGCGGAGGATATCAGACCGTTCTTTGAGGAGCAGCTTAAGATCTGTGGAGTTGACTACTTCGACTTTTATCTCATGCATGCACTGAGGGAGGAGAATTACGACAAGTTCAAGAAGTGCAGGGCATTCGAGACGGCATTTGAGCTTAAAAAAGAGGGCAAGATTAAACACGTAGGATTTTCATTCCACGACAGGGCAGAATTCCTCGAGAAAATACTCTCTGAGAATCCTGAGGTCGAATTTGTGCAGATACAGCTAAACTATGTGGATTTTGAGGATGCTGCAATACAGTCGAGAAAGTGCTACGAGGTTCTACGTCGCTACAACAAGCCTGTTATCATTATGGAACCTGTGAGAGGTGGAAGCCTTGTGAATCTTCCTCAAGAGGCATCGGATATATTCAAGAGCCTTGGAGGAGGGAGTAACGCAAGCTACGCAATCAGGTATGCCGCAAGCTTTGATGGCGTATTTATGGTTCTTTCTGGCATGAGCAATCTTGAACAGGTTAAGGATAACGTTTCATACATGGCTGATTTTAAAAATATCACAGATAAGGAAAGAGAGGCTATCGACAAGGTATGTAAGATCTTTAACTCTAAACATCTGATTCAGTGCACATCGTGTAGGTACTGCACGCCAGGCTGTCCAAAGAACATATCCATTCCGGATCTGTTTTCGTGTATGAATGCTAAAAAGTTATACAACAACTGGAACTCGGCTTTCTATTACTCTATTCATACAAGGCAGAACGGCAAGGCATCAGACTGCATCGAGTGCGGAAAGTGTGAAAAGGTATGTCCACAGCATCTTGCAATTAGAGAGCTGTTAAAGGACGTTGCAGATACATTTGAAAATAAGGGGGAAATAGAATGCTAGATTCAATATTGATCAATAGAGGACTTGAGAGTCAAAAAACAAGAGTAGGCGTTAAAGCGCTAATCGCTCTATTCATAATCGCTCTTGCGGTAACTATGCCTGAGCTTGCACACGTATTTTTTGGAAACACAGCAGGGATTAAGTGGCTTCCAATGTACTTTCCTGTGTTACTAGGCGGACTTCTCTTAGGTGCACGCCTTGGAGTAGTGGTGGGTGTTTTGTCACCGCTTTGCAGTTATGCATTTACGCTTTCATTTTTAGGCATTCCAATGCCATCTCTATTACGTCTTCCATACATGATGTTTGAGCTTGGCGTATTTGGACTCGTCTCAGGGCTGTTCTCAAAGGCAGTGATTAAGCATAGCTATCTTTCGTTTGCCTCTGCACTTACATCCATAATCGTTGGAAGGGCGCTGTTTTTATTAAGCGTTATGATGTTCAGTAGAAGTGATGCCCTCACGCCATCTATTGTGCTTTCACAGCTCGCTTTAGGGCTTCCTGGTGCAATTGCAATGCTCCTTGGTGCTCCTCTTATCACAATCCTGATTAAGAAATTGATGCTTAAAAATGACTGAAATCGACTACTTTAACCTTTTAGATGAAAATACAACTCTTGCCCTTGTAAAAGGCGATGTGATCATCAGGCGTAAGGGCAAGGGGGTATCATCTGCTGTTGAACTAATTAACGATAGCGTGGATCTTAACGGCTTTATTGCAGTAGATACGGTTGTTGGAAAGGCGCTCTCGATACTCTTTTTAAAGCTCGGCATTAGGGAAGTGTACGCGCTATTGATCTCTGAAAATGCTTATACCTATCTTATGCGTCACGGCGTCAAAGTCACATACAAAACAATCACTCCAAACATACTGAACAGGGATAAATCCGATCTATGCCCTATGGAGAAGCTCAGCCTTTCTCTAGATGACTACGATGACGGCTACAAGGTTATAGTCGAAAGATTCAACAAAATGTTCAAAAATCAAACTATGTAGAATAGGTTCGAGTGAATGCCGATGAACGGGAATAGGAACGTGCACCAAACTCCAATAATGAAGTAGAGTAAGAAGTCCCCAACCACAGCAACGGTATGACCTAAAAAGAAATAGAGTAGAGCAACAGGAATAATCCCGAGTATCAAACGTAGAATCTTCTTTGCCTTTCGTGCCCGTGTTACGTATTTTACAAAGCGCTCCTCAAAGAATCGACCAAAGATTAGACTTCCCAAAAGTGTGATGCTTCTGACCAAATCTGAAAAGATAGCCTTTTCAAGAACGCCTACCGTCATCAAAATGGAAAGTACAAACCCTGTGGCGAGTAGGATTGATGAGAAGACCACGGATAGAGCAACGCTCTTTGAAAGTCCATTATCGAGCTTTCCTAAAAGCCTATAGAATATGAACGTAAAGCCGTAACCGAGCGCAAGTCCCACAATCACATCCTGAGGAAAATGCATTCCAAGCACCATTCTTGATACACCAACAAGTATTGGGATTACCACCACAAATACGATCCAGAATGCGTTACGTAAAAACGAAATAAAAAGCGATGAGCAGAGCGCAGATGAGAGTGCAGAGTGTCCTGAAGGAAATGAGGATCCTGTGCCGCTTCCGTCAGCTTCAAGCATCTTAACACTAGAGTCCACCTGGTATGGCCTTTTTGCGCCAATTGGAGTTTTAAGTGCATTCACAATTAATAGTATAAATGCTGCATTGTATGCAAAACGTGCGCCTTCCTTCTTGTTGATATTCCAGTAGATCAGCACGAAGATTGAGAGGAAAACCGCAGGATTTGCCAAAAAAGTGATGATGTTCCAGAGCGTCTTCCAATCGCCACCTGCCAATTTTTGCAAGACAAGCACTATGTTTAGCTGTAATTTTAGCAATATTTCCATATTTCCTCTTTTTTGAGTGTAGTTTCTATTGACAAATTTTTCAATACTTTGTAGTATAGATAAGTCTTTTTACTAAGGCAAACGAGGGTGTAGCGAAGCTGGTTATCGCGCTGGCCTGTCACGCCGGAGATCGCGGGTTCGAGCCCCGTCACTCTCGTTTTTCATTTTTTTTAAATCCGTACAATTAATTAAATCCTCGAAAAGACGCAGTGATTTTTCGTATTTTATTTGTAATTGACCTTTACAATATTATTAATATATAATTAATCCGTTACACGAGGGGTTATGATTAAACGTCTTCCACTTAAAAAGTTATTTATCGTTTTAATGATGGTATCTCTATCTATTGTTGTTCTTACAAGTGCAGATGATATCAACAACGATGTAAACACACAGATTGAAACGACATCTCTTGAAACAACTCCAGTTGAAGAGGCAAAGGAAGAGCCTAAGGAAGTAGCCCCAGTACAATATGTAGAGAAACGAAGGCCACTCGATCTTGCTATATTTTCAGATATTCCAGTTGCAGGTATTAAGGAGAGGGCTCCAGGTTCACATATAATGAAGATATCAGCTCTTGGTTTCTTCCTTGTGGATACATGGTCACAGCTTGAGATCAACCACTCAAAGGGCATGATGTACAATGTTGGTGTATTTGGAGTCTCAGCATCTCTGGATATCTTCCCAACACGCAACTTCTGGTTCCTAGGCGTTGAGTATAACTACTTGAGAACGGCTTATGAGACAAATTTGCATATCGTATTGGCCGAGGGTGGTTACATGTTCCGCCCAGCAAAGAATTTCTATATCACACCATCCCTTGGCGTTGGTATCATCATGGGATCACGATCATACAAGACGGATCTTCCTCCAGTTGGTTGGAGTATGAGCTTCGGCTTTGGTCTTGCATATGAGTTCTATAGAGGAATGACAATCGAGCTTGAACCTAAGATGTTTTTCGGATCAGATAAGCATAACGCATTCTCGTTTGTTCCACTAACACTCGGACTTTCTTACGCTTATTAATTTAGTACTTATTGCTGATTTGATTCAATTAATTTGTTTGATTCAAATATTTGGTAACAATTTCGTTAAGTGAATCCGAGAACTTTTTAACATCCTTATCTCTCATAGGATTGCGTCCTTTCTTTTCATAAAGGTTATAGTCACGCATTGTACTCATAACGTTTCGTATCGATAACGCTTCTCTGATGTTGTCCTTATTAAGTTTATTGCCCCTTTCATCGATTACAAGGACGCCTTTCTCAATCACGCGTTCTGAGAGGGGAATGTCATGCGTCACAACTAAGAAAAACTCATCGCTATGTTCATAAATCCAGTTATCCGCAGAGTTTTCGCCCGTCTTTACAACAACATTGCTGACTTTAAGCTTGTATTTGTCCCTTACGCTCTGTACATCCTTAAGCGGTCTGTCTGATACAAATACTATTTTAATACCCTTGCTCTCTGATGTTTTGAATAGAATTTCCTTGATTCGTGAATGGATTGAGTCTGCATCAACGCCGATTGATAGAAGAGAAATTTCATTTATAGACGTAAGTTTTTCTTTAAACATAAATTTATCAAAAATCAATATTCTATAGTATAATATAACGTATGGGATTATTTTACACAAACAGAAATAACTTTAAACCGCAACTTCCTGAGATTCTAAATTTGCCGTTTGATCAAATCACGTCAAAGTATGGACACGCTCCAACGCCGTTTGGGGATGAAAAGGAGATCAATAAGTTTTTTAAACTCACATATGGTCAAAAGGCCATTACGTTTTCAGCGTTGCAGGCTGAAAAGAAAAAGGAGCATAATCCCATCAATATCGTTGTGGTACTCTCTGGTGGTCAGGCGCCAGGTGGGCATAACGTAATTGCAGGGCTTTTTGACGCTATGGTAAAGTGGAATCCATCCTCGCACTTGTATGGTGCACTTGGTGGTCCTGATGGACTTGTTGAAGGAAAGCTTAAGGAGCTAACCCTTCAAGATATTGATGCGTACAGAAATACAGGCGGATTTGACATGATAGGCTCTGGGCGTGGCAAGATCACCACAAAAGAGCAGTTCCAGGCTGTATCAAAAGTATGTAAGGATCATAGCATTGGCGCAATCGTGATAATAGGCGGCGATGACTCAAATACGAATGCGGCACACCTTGCCGAATACTTTATGAGGGATGACGATTCAAACATCGTAGTGATAGGATGTCCAAAGACAATCGACGGCGACTTAAAGAACTCATCTATCGAAACATCGTTTGGATTTGATACCGCCACAAAGACCTACAGCGAGCTTATCGGCAACATCGAAAAGGATGCCTTGAGCGCCAAAAAATACTGGTTCTTCATACGCCTTATGGGAAGAAGTGCATCCCACGTTGCGCTTGAGTGTGCGCTTAAAACTCACCCAAACGTATGCTTAATTGGCGAGGAAGTGAGGGCTAAGAATCACACGCTATCAAAGATCGTTGATGAGATTGCCGATGTCGTCAAGAAACGTGCAGAGAGCGGTAAAAACTACGGTGTATGCTTGATTCCTGAGGGAATTGTGGAGTTTATTCCGGAGATCAGCGTGTTAATCGATGAGATCAACTCCACCCTTGCCTTCCATAAGGATGATCTTGAGAATGGTCATAAAATCATAGAGTACATCTCAAAAGAAAGCGCCAAATGCTACGAGGGGCTGCCAAAGGAGATAGAAAATTCACTTCTACAGGAAAGAGACCCTCACGGCAATGTACAGGTGTCTAAGATTGAGAGTGAAAAGCTCATTGGCATGGCTGTTATAAACAAGCTTAAGAAAGATAACATCAAGATGTCCGTAATCTACGACTTCTTCGGATACGAGGGGCGCTCTGCATATCCATCTAACTTTGACGCAACATACTGCTATACCCTCGGATACAACGCATTTTTACTTGCATCAAGCGGTGCAACAGGATACATGAGTACGGTTCAGAACCTCTCTAAACCTCAGAAAAAGTGGCGCCTTGGAGGAATCCCACTCGTCTCGATGTTAGATATCGAGGTGAGGAACGGAAAGAAGACTCCTGTGATTAAAAAAGCGCTTGTAGACCTTGAAGGTAAGCCGTTTAAACGCTTTGAAGAGAACCGTGAAAACTGGGCTCTTAACGACGATTATAAATCGCCAGGGCCAATCCAGTACTACGGACCTGATGAGCTTCAGAACTCCATCACAATTACGCTTTCACTCGAGAGTTCAAAGAACTAAGAGTAGTAATTTGTGTACTTGGTGCATAAGGCTACATGAATTATTAACGACAGATGTTAATGTAGGAATTTTTGCTCAAATGCTTGCGTTTTTGCCGCCAAAGGTGCGCCCTTTTACGAGGGATATGTACCAGTCGTTTTTGGTGTTTGTATCCTTTGCCACACCGTCCTTGATGATGCGGCAAAGCGTTTTAGTGGCAGATGATGGTCTACTGTCGATGGCCTCTCCGTTCCAGGTGAGGGATGAGACTGTGCGATCCTTATTTGAGTAGATCACTCTATCTATCACGCATGATAGCTTTGATTGAGTTGCTGTGATTATAATCTCACCGTTGTTCTGACTCAATCCTTCGCGCGGAGTGATAAAAAGGTATTCGCCTTTATTTATACTTGTGTTTTTAAAGGTATAGCTTCCGTTTGTAAATGTGATTGTAACGCCATCAAGGGATCCTGAGGTGAGGGCATAGATCTCAATTGCATCAGGATGCGCTTTGTTACCCTTGGTGCAAAACTCGCTTATTACAACGTCTGCTCTGTCGTTCTGTTCGCCTATAGCATCAAAATAGATGTTTTTACCGTTTTTGAACGTATGTACAATTTCACGCTTTTTACCCCCTTCAAGCGGTGGGATTATGGGGATAATTTCATCCGTGTAGTTGCTGAAGGTGATACGATACGCTCTGTTGCTTAACACCTCGATTTTTGATACAGGGTAGACTGTTGACGGTGTGCTATTTGTAGGTTTTCCAAAGATTGTTGCATTAAGGCATAGATCGATGGCGATCAGAAATAAAAATGATATTATAAATTCTTTCTTCACATAATAACAAAGCGCCTTTGAAATGATGATTTGTTAAAACTATGTATAAAAATAGTTAAAATTATAATTCTTTGATTTTACTCACCTGGTGTATAGAGATTCCTGAGGTTGTTCTCATAAAGGGACACTAAAAAATCTATGTCTTCCTTACTCACAAAGCCATCCTTGGAATTTATGCCTTTACAGTACATTTTCTCATTATCCCAGGATTCTTTTGACTCGATTATCCTTTTCCAAAACGGGTAGGTAATACACTGAATCGGCCTGTTTTGATAGATGGAACATCCGTTCTCCTTAAGAAAGATGCAGTCGTTGTTTGAGTACTCCTTAAGGACAAGCAGATCCTCACCGCCCTCGCTCTTAAAGCGCCTTGTGTACACTTCTACAGTTTCATCAAATGTCAAATTCACGGCTTTTGCAATGTTTTCAATGTCGACTTTTGAAAGGAAAACTAGCCCAGGTTCGTTTGCACAGCAGTCCCTGCATCCGCGATCACATGAGAAATTCAATCCATCTTTATAAAAACAGCTCACTTTTTTGCTCCGCTTTAAATGATATTACAAAGCGCATGAGTATTACAAATCCTGACTGTATTTTGTGATTGTGAATATATGAATTTTAGTGTATATTAAGCAAGAGTGGGCATGGATAAGAAGATATACGTTGCAATTGATCTCAAATCGTTTTTTGCATCGGTTGAGTGCGTATCACGTGGCCTTGATCCGCTTAACACCAACCTTGTTGTTGCAGACCTAAGGCGCACGGTTAAAACAATCTGCCTTGCCGTAACTCCGCCTCTTAAGGAATACAAGGTGTCATCGCGTGCACGCTTATTTGAGGTAGTACAGCGTGTAAAAGTTGTAAATGCAGAGAGAAAGAGGCTCAACCGATACAGGAACTTCAGAGGTTCATCCTTTTTAAAGAGTGAACTTGATAAGGATCCATCCCTTGAACTTGATTACATTATTGCGCCTCCTCGCATGGCAGAGTACATGAAGATCAGCAGTCTAATCTACTCGATTTACCTCTCGTTTGTATCGCAGAAAGACATCCATTCATACTCGATTGACGAGGTGTTCATAGACGCAACGGAGTATCTTAAGATCTACTCGTGTACAGCTGAGGAATTTGCATCAATGCTCATCCGTAAGGTGTATAGAGTTACGGGAATCACAGCAACGTGTGGAATCGGAACAAACCTATTCTTAGCAAAGGTTGCGATGGATGTCACCGCAAAGCGTATAAAGGCTGATAAAAATGGCATTCGTATAGCGTCCCTTGATGAAATCACATTCAGAAAGACGCTCTGGGAACACGAGAACCTACTTGACTTCTGGAGTATCGGAGGAGGCACAGTAAGGCGCTTAAATAAGCTTGGCCTTCACACGATGGGTGATATTGCACTGTTTTCACTTGAGCATGAGGATCGCCTATTTAAGGAGTTTGGAGTCAATGCAGAGCTCCTTATCGACCACGCATGGGGAGTGGAACCCTGCACAATAAGCGACATTAAGAGCTATAGACCCAAGACAAACAGCCTATCGCGCGGCCAGGTGCTCTCAACTCCATACACGTTTTTTAAGGCTCGTAACATCCTTGAGGAGATGATAGATTCTCTTGTGCTCACAATCACAGAGAAGAACCTATATTTAAAAGGTGTATCGCTCTACGTAGGCTATGATGAAGTGTCACTCGATGACGCCTCATACGATGGGCGTATCGTAACAAACAGGTATGGAAAGAGGATCCCGTACCCACTGAACGTATCTGAAATGTTTGATGATTACACTGTACAAATCAGCAGGATTAAAGAGCGCCTCTTAGCCTTATACAATAAAAATGTGAACAGAAAGCTCTACATCAGACGCATTACAATCGGCTTTAACAACCTTATTAATAAGGATGAATATGCCAGTCTCCCAAAGCAGCCATCGCTATTCGAGGATGAAGATACTAATGTGAGCGAGAGTGAGATTGAACTTCAAAAAGAGGTATCAAAGATGAAGAGGAAGTTCGGAAAGAACGTGCTTCTTAAGGGTATAAGCTATGAGGAAGGATCCACCGCGCGTGAACGAAATAAGACGATAGGAGGACACAGCGCATGAAGGAAAAGCTTGAAGCGATAGTGAACTACCCATACAAGGGAGTAAAACGAATAGATAAAATGACACGGGAAAAACGCGCTTCACAGTTCATGTCATTTGCTGCCCTCGTGGGATTCAAAGACGACATTGATAATAAGGAAAAGATCAGCAATAAGGATGACTATTCGTGAATAAAATATACTTGCTAAATGAAAACTTAGGGTTTATAATCTATCTGTAATTATTTATAAAAAGGGGAATAATTTAGATGTCTTGTTGTTGCAAAAAAGATGATGCAAAAAAAGATAGTAAACTTATTGTTATCGCAATCGGCGGTAATTCACTAATTTTAGATGATAAACACGTCACTATTAAGTCACAGTTCGAGGCTGCTGTAGAGACTGCAAAGCACATTGCTCGCCTAATTAAGGAAGGCAATAGAGTTGTGATTGCACACGGAAACGGCCCTCAGGTTGGCTTTATTCTAAGACGTTCAGAGATAGCTGCAAAGGAGCTCCACTCAGTACCACTTGATTCATGTGTTGCTGATACTCAGGGTTCAATTGGTTACCAGCTTCAGATGGCACTTGATAACGAGCTTAACAAGCTTGGTGTTCATGATGTTGATGTGGCTACAGTGGTAACTCAGGTTGTAGTTGATGGAGACGATCCTGCATTTAAGAATCCAACAAAGCCAGTAGGTAGCTTTATGACAAAGGAAGAGGCAGACAGCAGAATCAAAAACGACGGCTGGAACGTTAAAGAGGATGCAGGACGTGGCTACAGAAGAGTTGTTGCATCTCCAAAACCAAAGGCAATCCTTGAGCTTAATTCTGTTAAGAAGCTACTTGATGCAGGCATTGTTACAATCGCAGCAGGCGGTGGCGGAATTCCTGTTGTTAAGAACAGCGATGGTTCAATCACAGGTAAGGAAGCTGTTATCGATAAAGACTTGGCTGCAGCACTAATGGCTAAGGATCTTAAGGCTGATCTATTTGTCATCTCAACAGCTGTACCAAAGGTATGTGTGAACTTCGGAAAGCCAGATCAGAAGGCAATCGATAAGATGACTACAGAAGATGCTAAGAAGTACATCGATGAAAAACAGTTTGCACCAGGAAGCATGCTTCCAAAAGTACAGGCTATGATCGACTTTGTAGAAACCACAGGTAACGTAGGCTTGATCACAGATCCAAGCAACATCTACGATGCACTCTACGGCTCTGCAGGAACAAAGATCGTTAAATAACAAGTGTTATCTATTGACTTTAAAAGCGACAAAGACGGGGAGGCTCTTCTGATAAAGGGCTTTTCCGACAGCTTATGGAGAGTCAAGGATATAAATGATATAGCATACGGCACAAAGTACACTCTTGAAAACGGGAGTGCGGAGTGCCGTTTTGTTATCTATAAAAACAAGAGTGGTAATACCACAAAGATTGTCGTTGAAAAATCAACGGATGAATTCAATAGTCTTATTTCTAAATTAGCCTCAGGATTCTCACGTATATCTCAAGACGGTACAAGTGCACCAAAAGTAGCGCCTCCATCGCTTTTTCCAAAACGTGAGGTTAAGGAGATCCCTGAATTCAGTATTCGTATCGGGACAGATGAAACTGGTAAGGGTGACTTTTTTGGCCCTATCGTGGTTGCTGGTGTATGCCTTTCAAAAGAGCGCGAGGATGAGATAAAGAGCCTAAATATCTCAGACAGCAAGAGACATACGGACAGCGTTAATAAAAAGATTAAGGAGGCACTCCTTTCACGCCTTAAGGATGATGAGTATTCCATTAAGGTTATCACACCCGATGAGTACAACAGAATGGTGGAAGGCGGCCTTAATGTGAATACAATCCTTGCAAATGCCCATTGTTATGTGATTGAGGACTTACTTTCAAAGAATAGGAACTGTAAAAACGTGATTGTGGATCAGTTTGCATCAGAACACCTTCTTCAAAACAGGTTAGGATCAAGGATCAAAGAAGGTGTGACGCTTCTTCAGACTCCAAAAGGCGAGAGGGATAGCGCTGTTGCGGCAGCCTCAATGATTGCACGTGGAGTCCTAATTGACGAATTTTTAAAAATGAGCGATGTACTTGGTGAAAAAATTCCGTTTGGTGCAGGTGCAAATGTAGACAATGTTGCATCCTTCATCTTCAAAAACGATCAGTATAAAACTAATATTAAAAAATACGTAAAGACTAACTTTGCAAACGTCAAAAGATTGCCTTTTGCACTTTGAACTATTTATTTTTGGAATTATACCAAAGTGTGTATGGACTCACTTGTTGATCCTGAGGTCTTCAGGCTTAATTAATTTTATACAAATTTTGGAGGCTCACTTGTAGGGGCAATTTTTTTTTAGTATTCTTAAATAATACAACTATTTAAAGAGGACATTATGGATAAAGATCAAAAGAATAAAGATAATAAAAAAAAGAGCGATGCAAACGAGACTCAAAAAAAGAGCCAGGATGCAAAGCCACACGCTCAGAAGCATAACGATGTAAAAGAAGAGAAGAGTAACAATAATTCAGATGTTGAACAACTCAGAGCGAAAGTTGAACTTTTAGAGAACGAGCTCAACCAGACTAAGGACAAGGCACTACGCGCACTTGCTGATGCTGAGAATACAAAAAAGAGGTTTGAGAGAGAGAAGAACGACGCCATAGCATATGCAAACAAGGCGATTATTAAAGACCTAATTCCATCACTTGACAGCCTTGATCTTGCAATCTCCACAACAAAGGATGAAGACATCAAAAAGGGAATCGAACTTGTACGCACAACCTTCATAACAGCGCTTGGAAAGTGGGGGCTTGAGGTGATAGACGATAAAGGCAAGGAGTACGACCCAATGCGTCACGAGGCATGCCTATTTGATGTGAACCCTGATGCAAAGGAAGAAACAGTGCTTGAAACGCTACAAAAAGGATATGCCTTGCACTCACAGGTGATTAGACCCAGCAAGGTAAAAGTCGAAAAATGTGAGTAATTGTTACATTTTTACCCATAGTCAAAATACTGTAGCCCCACTAAAAATGGGGCTATTTCTTTAAATTTCAACAACTTACATAAAATTGGCACGCTTTTTGCATGTATATAAGTATAAGTTTTGAAAACAAAAAAGGAGATAAATATATGAGCAAAATTATTGGTATTGACTTAGGTACAACAAACAGCTGTGTATCAGTTATGGAAGGCAACGACCCTGTCGTTATCGCAAACTCAGAAGGTGGAAGAACAACTCCATCTATCGTTGCATTCACACAGAAAGGTGATCGCCTTGTTGGTCAGAGTGCAAAGAACCAGATTGTTACAAACCCAGAGAATACAATTTATTCAATCAAGCGTTTTATGGGTAATAAATACTCAGAGATGAACGGTGAAGAGAAGAAGGTACCATACAAAGTGCTTGAGGGTCCAAATGGAAGCGTAAGAATCGACATCAGAGGTAAGGAATACAGCCCTGAGGAAATCAGCGCACAGATTCTTCAGAAGATGAAGAAGACTGCAGAGGACTACCTTGGTGAGAAAGTGACAGAGGCTGTTATCACAGTTCCTGCATACTTTAATGATGCTCAGCGTCAGGCAACAAAGGATGCTGGTAAAATCGCAGGTTTGGATGTAAAGAGAATCGTAAACGAACCAACAGCTGCTGCTCTCGCATACGGCCTTGGCAAGGATAAGAACAAGAGTGAAAAGATCGCTGTGTACGACTTTGGTGGTGGTACATTTGATATCTCAATCCTAGAGCTCGGAGACGGAGTGTTTGAGGTTAAGAGCACAAACGGTGATACTCACCTTGGTGGTGATGATGTAGACCAGATCATTATCAACTGGCTTGCAGATGACTTTATGAAGTCAAACGGCATCGACCTTAGAAAGGATAAGATGGCACTACAGCGCTTAAAGGATGCTGCTGAAAAGGCTAAGATTGAACTTTCGTCATCAACAAATACGGAGATCAACCTTCCATTCATCACAGCAGACGCTACAGGTCCTAAACACCTTCAGGCATCACTTTCACGCTCAAAGTTCGATCAGCTTACAGGCGATCTAATCAGAAAAACAGTGATTCCATGCCAGAACGCACTAAGGGATGCAGGACTTAAGGCATCAGACATCGATGAGGTCATCCTTGTTGGAGGAAGCACACGTATCCCACAAGTTCAGGCTGTAGTAAAAGAGATATTCGGAAAAGAGCCAAACAAGGGAGTTAACCCTGATGAGGTTGTTGCAATCGGTGCAGGAATTCAAGGTTCAATCCTAAAGGGTGATGTTAAAGACGTTCTACTTCTTGATGTAACACCGCTATCACTTGGTATTGAAACTATGGGTGGAATCAACACAAAGCTTATCGAGAGGAACACAACAATTCCTACTCATAAGAGCCAGGTGTTCTCAACTGCTGCAGACAATCAGACAGCCGTATCCATCGTGGTACTTCAGGGTGAAAGAGAGATGGCGTCGCAGAACAGAGTTCTTGGTAAGTTCGACCTTGTAGGTATCCCTGCAGCTCCACGTGGAATTCCACAGATTGAGGTTTCGTTTGATATCGATGCAAACGGCATTGTACAGGTGAGCGCAAAGGATCTTGGAACAGGTAAGTCTCAGGAGATCAAGATTGAGTCATCATCTGGTCTTCCAAAAGATGAGATTGAGAAGATGGTTAAGGATGCAGAAGCACACGCAGAGGAGGATAAGAAGCTTAAGGAGAAGGTTGATGCACGCAATATGGCTGACACCCTCATCTATGGCACAGAGAAGTCTTTAAAGGAGTACGGTGATAAGATTTCTGCAGATGATAAGGCAAAGATTGAAGAGAAGCTTTCAAGCCTTAAGAAGACCCTTGAGAATCAGGATGCATCAATTGATGAGATCAAGAAGGGAACTGAGGAGTTACAGACTGCATCATATAAGCTTGCAGAGGAGATTTATAAATCTGCAGAGGCCAATAAGAGCGCAAATCCGGGAGCGGATGCTGCCTCTCAGGCTTCAAGTCAGCCAGGTGATGATATGAAGAAGGCAGAGGATGCATCATATACTGTAGTTGATGATGAGAAGAAATAAGATAGAGGTTAGTTAATTTCTCAAAATCGTGTAAGCCGCTTTAAAAGAGTGGCTTACATTTGTTATATTAAAGGATAGATTATGGCAAACAAAAGAGATTATTACGAGGTTTTGGGCGTATCAAAAACTGCCACTCTCGATGAGATTAAAAAGGCTTACAGAAAGCTTGCAATGGCTAATCATCCAGATAGGAACCCAGGCGATAAGGCTGCAGAGGAACGCTTTAAAGAGGCAACAGAGGCATACGAGATCCTCTCTGATGATAAGAAGCGTCAGGCATACGATCAATTTGGATTTCAGGGGGTAGACGGGGCAGGTGGCGCTGGTAACTACTCAAACACTTATAGAGACTTTAGCGACATCTTTGGTGGATTCGGCTCTTTCTCTGATATCATCAACAACATGTTTGGAGGTGGAAACTTCCAAGGATCATACGCAAGTGGCGGGTACGACTCAGGCGAGTATCACGGATCCCATCAGGGTTCATCGATTCGCTACGATATCGCCATAGACCTTGCCACATCCATTAAGGGAAGCAAGGTAGACATCACGTACAACCACTACGTTAAATGTCCAGAATGCGACGGAAGTGGTGCAGAGAAGGGGACGAACAAGATCACCTGTCCAACCTGCGGCGGTAAGGGTACAGTAGTTCGTGGCAACGGATTCTTCCAGATGAGATCAACCTGTCCAAAGTGTGGCGGAAGTGGAAAGATCATCGAACATCCATGCAAACGTTGTAATGGAAGCGGCGTTGAGAAGAAGAGAGAAACAATCAAGATCGACATCCCTGCAGGTATTACATCCGGTTCAAGAATACTCCAGCGCGGTATGGGGGATGCAGGAATAAACGGAGGCCCATCAGGCGACCTCTACGTGTACGTTACAGTGAAGGAGGATCCTAACTTTGTACGTAAGGGTAACGACCTTTATTGTAAGCTTCCAATCTCTATTACGCAGGCCACCCTTGGCGCAAGGGTTGAGTTTGAAAACATCACAGGTGAAATCCTCAGCATAGAAATCCCTGCAGGCAGTTCTACGGATAAGCTACTAAGAGTTAAGGGTAAGGGTGTAAACCCGCAGAATACACGACTATTCTCATCAAAGGGCGACCTATTCGTACGCCTATACGTTACAACTCCATCAGGGCTCTCATCACGCGGTAAGGAGCTATTCAAGATGTTAAACGATGAGATTAAATCAGAAATTCGTCCAAAGCTCATGCCTTATGCTGAGTAAGGAATGAACACTGAATGCAAGTGTAAATAAGTGTAAAGGTTGTAAGAATGGTGAAAACCCAAAACAAAAAAGGTACTCAATCGAGTACCTTTTCTTTTATCTAACATTCTATTGATGAATCTTTAAAACCTGGTTACTCTTCAAGGAGTCTTACTGTAGCTCTAACAGGGTTGTGATTTGAATAGAAGAAACCCTCATCGATTGTGTGAACTCCGATTACATCAACGTTTGGTGATGTGATGAAGCCGTCAACTACATACTGGTTTGTTGTGCTGTTGCTCCAATACTTGTATTCGTCGTTAAGTGTTCTAACTGTAGGAGTAGATGAGTCGTATGAAAGCTTCCATTCGCCCGAAAGTGTATTCCTAAGTCTCTCAGGAATTGGAAGGTTGTTGTCGTTGATTAAAGAGCCGATGTTGCCGTTTAAGAGTCTGTTGATTGATC
>CAMDZB010000022.1 GCA_945910645.1 uncultured Spirochaetaceae bacterium
TAGTACAATCGAGTTGATCAGCGCGTAAAATCTAATTGTTACCTTTGAATACTTTATTGTGAATGCAATCTTGAATATTACGTTGAGAAGCGTAAAAATGAGCGCAATGTATATTAGCGGAGTCCATGATGACGTCTTAGTCTCAAAGTTCGCATTGTAATCGTATTTTACATTCCAGTCGTTCTTGCTGTCGAATTCAGATGCGCCTATCTCATCAAGTGCGTACTCAAGGATTGAGGGAAGGAACATTGCGGCGTAGTAGGAAATCTCTCTATCCATAACGCTGCCGCCTGCAATTCCATAGAGCATCTCAGTAAGCGGGTAGGGCGAGATCTGAGTTTCAATTGCCGTACGTTCAGAGCCGTATGGGCGCTTTCCTATCTCAGAAAGTTTTCCATCGTATGCCTTATCAAGGATATCCCTTATTCGCGTTGAACAGTTGTCGTTAAAGAAGTGATAGAGGTATTTGCGCCTATACTCAGAGTAGTTGTATTTGAGGAACTTTGATATGTCTTCTTTTTTATCAGGGGTAAGCCCTTTAAGGCGGTAGTATCTTATGGAGCGCTCTGTGATTTCCATCTCGTTCTGAAGGCTATATCTATTCACCTGACGATAAAGCTCGTAGAACATAAAGCCGTGAAGTACATTTGAAAGGAAGCCCTTTGAACGCGTATTGAATACGCCGTAGTCGTATGTGTCTTCCTTGTCATTATCGTAGCGCACAATTATGGATACGTGGCCGAACATCTCATAAAAGCTTTTCCCAGCCCCATAGAAGCAGATGTAGATATCCTTGACGCTATCGGTGGAATTAAGCCCATCCTTGTCTTTGTCAAACTGTGAGAGTATCACAGGGCTGTCGTATGCCTGAGGTGTGTCCTTGTATGTTATCAACATTGCAAAAACAGGTATAATTGATGTGAGTAGAATTAAAAACGCTATGAGTATGGATTTCTTCATTACAACAACAAAATAATACTATATATCCTTATTTAAAGCAAAGAAGGAGCGTACAAAATCAGAAAAGGTATTAACAAGGGTGTTGTTCTCATCAGCAACGAGTGCAAGTGCAATTGTCCTGTACACGCGTTTTTTAAGATGTTTAACCACAATATCATCAAGATTGCCCTTAAGAAGAAGACCAGGCATTATGCTCACGCCAAGCCCTTGCTTCACCATTGCAATCACGGCGTAGTCGTCTTTTAAAGTGAAGCGTATGTTGATCTTAAGCCCCGTTTCGTCAACCACGCGTCTAAAGTCATGATTTGACGACTTGAGAAGGGTGATGAAGTCCTCCTTTACAATGTCGTTAACGTCAAGTTCCTTCTTTTTAGAAAGTATATGATCCTTAGGGAGGATTGCAAAGAGCTCATCTTCAAATAGCGGTATTGTCTTGATGTTCTCTGAAGTGGGAAGGGATACAAATGCAACGTCGATCTCCTTGTTCTTAATCCATGAATTGATGTCGCCGTAGTCGCCGTTAAGGAGTTTAAAGTGGATGTTTGGGTACTTTTCGTTGAATTCCTTGATGATTCTAGGAAGATAGTGGGTGGCAACGCTTGTGAAGGCACCAACTGAGATTACACCGCTGTCAAGATTCTTAAGCTCGTGTGACTTATTAAATAGGGCATCCTCATCATCTATGATCCTTGTGATGTAAGGCATGATGATTTCTCCGCTACTTGAGAGCTTAACTCCTTTTTTCCCACGCTCTAGAAGTGAAAATCCAAGCTCAGTCTCTATATCCTTAATAATATGGCTCACACCTCCCTGAGTTATAGAAAAATGCGTAGCAGTCTCTGTAAGGCTCTTACATTCTGCAGCTTTTTTAAGAATTCTCAGTTTTTTTATATCCATTTTCTGTATAACCTCTTGCAAATTTTCGTTTTTGAGTGATATATTCTATGTATATTTATTAATAAAATTAATTTTATCCATTACAAAAATTAATAAATAATACAGCTTTTGTCAAGTGACACGACAAAAAGGAGAGGAATATGACCAATATTGGCATTAAACATCTAATCGCAATTCTCGTTTACATGGCGTTTGTTGTCGGAATCGGCGCGTATTTTGCCAGAAAAGCAAATAAGAATCCAGAGTCGTTTTTCCTAGGCGGCCGTTCATTAGGTCCATGGGTTACAGCATTTTCTGCAGAGGCATCTGATATGTCAGGATATCTTCTTATGGGAATTCCTGGGCTTGCGTACTGGACAGGACTATCCGAGGCAGGCTGGACCTGTATCGGACTTGCTATCGGCACGTACCTCAACTTTCTGATAGTATCAAAGAGACTCAGACGATACAGCGTAGCAATTGGTGCATTCACAGTGCCTGATTACTTTTCAAAGCGATTCAGGGAAGAGAAGAAGGTTCTCATGATGATCTCATCCCTCGTAATTATTGTGTTCTTTGCAGTGTACGCTGCTCAGTGCCTTAGTGCTTGCGGAAAGCTGTTTGCAAACATATTCAATATAAACTACCACGCAATGATGATTGTATCTGCAGTCTTTGTGCTCCTTTACACCTTCCTTGGAGGCTTCCTTGCAGAGAGCGCATCTGACTTCTTACAGGCAATCGTGATGGTTACAGTGCTTGTTATAGTTGTAGCACTTATGACGATACACGCAGGTGGATTTGGAACAATCATAGCAAATGCACGTAGCATCGATGGATTCTTATCATTAACAAAGAGCGCAACTCCATCCTTAGAGAGCGTAAACTCATTCGGCAAGGCATCAAGCTATGGTTTTTTATCAATAGTGTCTACACTAGCATGGGGACTTGGCTACTTTGGAATGCCACAGGTGCTCCTACGCTTTATGGGCATCAGAAGCGAAAAGGAACTTAAGCTTTCACGCCGTGTTGCTATAATCTGGGTTGTAATCTCTATGGCTGCTGCTATGTTTATCGGAATTGCAGGCAGAAGCATCATAGGACTTGATTACCTTTCTAACAACGCATCAGAGAACGTATTTATCGATGCATCTGCTATGTTCCTACCGCCGTTCCTTGCAGGTCTTGCCGCTGCAGGAGTACTTGCAGCATCAGTATCATCATCAGACTCGTATTTGTTGATTTCATCAAGCGCAATCAGCCAGAGCATATTCAGAAGTATAGTAAAGAAGGACGCAACTGATAAACAGGTGATCTGGTGTTCTCGCATTTCACTCTGCGTGATTACAATTGTTGCTATGATCATCGCATGGAACTCAAATTCAACTATATTCGGCATTACGTCGTTCGCATGGGCAGGATTTGGAGCCGCGTTCGGACCACTCATGCTATTCTCACTATTCTGGAAGAGAACCACGTATGCATCAGCAATCGCAGGTATGATCTCAGGCGGTCTTATGGTATTTATCTGGAAGCTATTAATCAAGCCACTCGGCGGAGTATTCGGAGTGTATGAGCTACTACCATCATTTGTGGTATCATCGCTTGTGATCGTGATTGTGTCACTCTTTACTCACAACAAGAACAGTGAAATCGATAGGGACTTTGAAAAGGCAAAGAGCGGCTGTTAATCGACAGTAAAACTTGTAAAACTTCAATTGTGGGAGCCACTACTCAAACAGGAATCTTCTGACGTTTGTAGTAGTGGTTCTTTTTATTACATCATCCTCGAAGTTTGAACTCTCGAAGTTCTTAAGATACGTATTGTACGAGTCGATTTTAAGAAGATTAATCGAAAAGTCGCTTCCAAACAATATCCTTGACTTCAGCTTCTCTGTTGCCTCATTTTTGGTAAGAAGCATGGTCTCAAGAGCCTTAACAAACGAGTTGTCCGTAAGTGAGAAGGAGAGGTCAGTATAGACGTTGTCGTAATTTATGATGTAGTCGATGATGGTTTTCATCCAGGTGTCGTGAGAGATTGTGGACTGTGAAAGCACAGTTGTGAGCACCTTATCAAGTACCTTTGTTGTATTTGTGTAGCAGCGCCCGAAGTGAGCAAAATTAACCTTAAGCTTAGGATGAGCCTCAAGCACGTACTTCCAGCTCTCAGGGTCTGTGTACTTCCATGCAAGCTTTGTATCAATCACCCTAAAGCCCTGATTGTCACAGTGTGTGGTAAGAGGGATGTTATTCTCCTCAAGAAACGAGTAGATGAGCTCAACCTTTTCCCATTCATCGCGATTGTGAATAGGCCATGGATCCGTGCCAAGCGGTGGATAGAACTTGACGCCTGAGAACCTTTCAGCCTCATTCTGTTTAAAAAATCTATCAAGTAGGCTCTGAATTTTTTCCTTTGAATGAACGCGTGGATTTATGCCAAGGAAGGGGTAAAACGTAAGAATGCTGTCTTTATGCTCATCCTTAAACGCTTTGATGTGAAAAAGGGTATCCTCTGCAAACGGGGTGATCTTATCCCTATAGGGCATCTTGTAGTAAGGCTTATCGTTCTCCTCTGATGAAAAGTCCATGCAGAGAGGACAAAGCGCGTATTTTGAATAGCTCTCGTTTCTGAAATGAAAGCGTCCGTCCTCTTTGATAAATGCGTTTTGATGACCAAGATGACCCTTAAGATCCTCTTCAAGCGACAATATGGTATCCTTGATTGGCTCCTGAAAGCGCGTGAGGGTATTTGCAAGGTTCTTTGTGATCTTGCCGTTTTGCGGATTGATGTAAGATGATGATAAGAATCCGCTTGTGATTGATGAGCCAACGTTTCCAAGAACATAGTAGAGGAGAGGCGTAAAGTTGATGTAATCAAAATTCATGAGGTGAAGATGACAGTCGTAAAAGACGTCTTCTCTCACGCTCAGTTCTTTGTCTTTGCCCATGTGTCCTTAAGCGTCACTGTTCTGTTGAATACAAGCCCATTGCTTCTGCTGTCGCGCACAAAGTATCCCATTCGCATAAACTGTACAGGCTCGTCGACCTTTGCATTAAGAAGTGCCTCCTCAACCTTTGCGTTTACCACTTTTAGGCTGTCTTTGTTGAGGTCATCAAGATAGTTTCCGGTCCTCTCGCCAGGGTGCTCCTCTTTAAAGAGCTTATCGTATAGGCGTACCTCTGCATCCTTTGCAGTCTTCGAGTCAACCCAGTGGATTGTACCCTTAACCTTTCTGCCGTCCTTTGTGTCGCCACCCTTTGAGAGTGGATCGTATGTGGCATGGATTGCTGTAATTTTCCCGTTTTCATCCTTGTCAACGCTTGTTGTAGTGACGTAATACGCGCTCTTAAGGCGTACTTCCTTACCGATTTCCATACGGTGCCATCCTTTAATTGGCGTCTCTGTAAAGTCGTCACGCTCGATGTATAGCTCACGTGAGAATGTGATTTTACGCGTGGTTGGGGTTTCAGCCTCAGGATTGTTTATAGTCTCGATTATCTCGCTTTCGCCCTCAGGGTAGTTGTCTATGATTAATTTGATAGGGTCAAGCACTGCCATGTATCTGTTTGCATTCTTGTTTAAATCCTCATGTACGCAGAACTCGAGGAGTGAAAAGTCGATTGTACCTTCAACCTTTGTGGTTCCAACGCGCTTTACAAAGTCACGAAGGCTCTGAGGAGTGTATCCACGGCGGCGTGCTGCGGAAATAGTTGGCATTCTTGGATCATCCCAGCCGTCTACGTAGTGTTTTTCCACCATCTCCCTTAAGAATCTCTTACTCATCACAGTGTATGTTAGGTTGAGACGGGAGAATTCACGCTGTTTTGGGTAGCATTCGATTCCATCGTGTTCGCAGAACCAGTTGTAAAGAGGGCGGTGATCCTCAAACTCAAGCGTACAGAGGCTGTGTGTGATGCCCTCGATTGCGTCTTCGATTGGATGAGCAAAGTCGTACATGGGATAGATGCACCACTTGTTTTCAGTTCGTGGATGGGATGCAAACTTGATTCTGTAAATTGCAGGGTCCCTCATGTTGATGTTAGGACTTGCCATGTCAATCTTTGCCCTCAGGATGTATTTGCCCTCAGGATGCTTTCCATCCTTCATCTCTTCAAAGAGGCGAAGGTTTTCCTCGATACTTCTGTTTCTCGATGGGGATTCGACGCCCTTTTCTGTTAGAGTTCCACGGTATTTCTTGATCTCTTCTGCAGAGAGGTCGTCAACATATGCAAGCCCCTCTTTGATGAGATTCACAGCGATTTCATACATCTTTTGATAGTAATCTGATGCATAATAGACCTTATCGCCCCAGGAGAAGCCAAGCCACGAGATGTCCTTCTGGATCTGTGATATAAATTCACCTTCCTCCTTATCAGGATTGGTATCGTCCATTCTGAGGTGACAAACTCCACCGTATTTTTTGGCAATCTCAAAGCTGATGCAGATAGCCTTGATGTGACCTATGTGGAGGTACCCGTTAGGCTCTGGTGGAAATCTAGTTACAATGCTTTTTACATGACCGCTATTGAGGTCATCTTCAACAATTTGTTCAATAAATGTTAGAGGTCTTTTTTCGTCGTCCATAATTAAATATATATATTATCATCATGACTTGTTTTATTCAAACCCTTTGTTGTATCATTATCATATTATGGCAAATGAAGAAAACAACGAGAAAAAACCACAGGAAGGCGAACTCGATAATCTTAAGAAAACACGCACAATCTTACTATCAGGCGAGATCAATAGAGAGCTTTCAGAGAGCGTAATTAGACAGCTCTTGATACTTGAAGCAGACGACAGCGAAAAACCAGTATGGATATATATCAATTCACCAGGAGGAGAGGTGGATTCAGGCTTTGCAATCTACGACATGATGCGCTTCATCACATGTCCTGTTTATGTCTTAGGCGTGGGGCTTGTTGCATCAGCTGCAGCTTTAATCTACGTTGCAGTGCCTAAGGAGAGACGTTTTGCTCTCCCTGACTCCACATACCTAATCCACCAGCCACTTGCCAGTATGAAGGGCGTTGCAAGCGATGTAGAAATCTATGCTGATAAACTCAATAAAATCAAGGCAAAAATCAATAAGATCATCGCAGATGCCACAGGTAAAAACGTAGAAGATGTGGCAAACGACACAGACAGAGACTATTGGCTATCTGCAGAGGAGGCTGTAAAATACGGCCTTGTATCGAGGGTTGTCAAAGAGCGCAAAGAACTAGTCTAATGCAGACCCCATACTTAAGCGAAAGAGAAAGAAAGGTAGGACGACATCACTTCATTCTTTATGAATGCTGGAATGGTGTTTCGATGGGTCTACTTGGCGATACTTTTATCAATATTCTTGCGGTTTACTTTTTTGCAAGCAACTTTGCACTAGGGTATATTTCATCCGCACTTTACATCACAGCGCTTGCGGTTCCCTTAGTACTGCCACTTCTTAAGGGCAAGAATATGTGTAAAATCATGTACGTAAGCTGGTACCTGAGGGGTTTTGTCTGTGTAGGGCATGTGGCGCTGTTGTTCCTTGAAGGGCAGGCTGCCGTTATTGTACTTCTACTTGTATATACGCTCTATGCCACGTTCCGGTCGATAAGCATGGTGATGTACGATGCGATGTCTAAGAGCATCACTACGCTTCATAACAGGGGCGCATTCTACGCTCATGCTAACATGTGCTATAACGCTTTAATGCTTGTAACTAAGCTTTTTGCCGTATTTGCGCTTGAGTACACGCCGCTTGATGCGCTTAAAACCATCACAACATTACAGCTTGTCGGAGTGCTTGCAAACTCGTATGGAAGCTATCAGCTTTCAAAGGTTCCTTGTAGGATCAACTTTGACTACTCAAAGAGCCTTCCGATGAAAACCATCATCAAAAATACTTTCCGAAATAGCTATACAGCAAAGCGTATCTGGCTTCGATTTATCCAGGTTACTATAATAGTGATGATGGGCATGAACGTGCCGTTTATGAGTAAGGAGCTCTGTCTTTCAAATGCGCTTGTTGTGCTCTTTACAGGGCTTGCTATGGCAGCATATGTTGTATCCGGTATGGTATCTGCAGCGCTTTCTGATAAGATGGGTTCAAAGCCACTCCTAATTAGTTCAAGTATACTATTCATCTTCGCAAGCTTATGCTGGGCGTTCTTTCCACTCTCATTTGGATTTATCCCGTTCTTTATAGTTGGATTTCTAACAAGCTTTAGTATGCAGCTTGTGTACCTACTTTCAACAAAGCTTACCGCAGATGTAATCCCTGAAAAGGGCGCAGGATCATTCACCGTGCTCGTAACCGTGGGAATGGCTATCTTTTCACTCATTGGTGCATTCTTTGCAGGAATACTTACAAATATAGGTGAGGCTATTCATTTCTCTGAACTTCCGTATGCTATGAACAACTACTCGCTCTGCTTCCTTACATGCACAGTGCTATCCATAGTTGTGCTGTTCCTTGCAATTTCAATGAAGGAGAAGGGCGCTCGTTCAACTCGCATGCTATTTTCACGTCATGGTCTTCATGCAGTATCCACAATCTCGCATCTTGAGAGTGCGCACGATCCGCTTACACATCGCCGTTTAATTATGGAGCTAAGCGAAAACTCGGCGCTGATTGCAGAGGATGAGGTCAGAGCTAAGCTTAAGAGCCCGTACTCGCGTGATGCATCCGAGATCATCAGAACACTAAAGCTTAAGCCAAACAGGGTATTCCTTAACGACCTTTGTACTATAGCCACAAACGATGACTCATATGTTCAGGTTGATGCGATATCGGCACTAGGCTCATATACAGAGTATGATGAGGCTGCTAGGGCGCTTCTTAACGTGTTACACTCATCCAAATGGAATTCAGCAAAGTCAGAGGCTGCCCAGGCGCTATCCAAGTTTAAGAACAGCGGTGACTATCTTGATGAGGTTATGGAGAACGCAAGAAAGGCACTCCACATCGACAACGTACTTGACTACCTTGTTGCGCTTAGAAATATGGATGACGAGAAGCTCATATACTCAGAGATTTTCAGAGTTATCAACGACAACAGAAGTATGTATTTCCGCTCCACAGTCTACGCCTTTGTAGACACGCTGATCTCTGATGAAACTCCACGTCTTGCCCGAATCTATGAGCATATCAGGCAGGGTATACATCCATCTGAGGCATTTAACACCTTCCTTGAGGACTTACGCGGTGTGGATGTGATCAACTCATCGATTGAGAGCATAGTGAACGCATATAAGAGCGAGGATATGAGGCTTGAGATTGACATCTCACTTAAGATTGTAGAGAATGCAAACTTCGATAATGTACCTAAGAGCGTTAAAAAATCGCTTCTTTCGCTTCAGAATGGACTTTTAAAGATTCGGGATATTCCGCCCCAAAAGATAGATCAGACGGACGTTGTTGCACTCACGTATTTTGCATCTCTCTTAGTATCCCTTGGAACCTTTATTTTTCCGTATAAATAAGCTGTATTTAAGCTCTAAGTAAGCAAAATAACACGTTATAATCCGATGTCATTTCCTGATGTAATTGATTGAAAAATTAGCCTAAACAATGTATATTCAATTCTTAAAAGGGATTAATCATGATAATAGCAATAAAAAACAACAGCGACAAGGGACAGGTAGACAACTTACTTAAATGGATTAAAAGCAAGGGGTTATCTGTAGATATAAGCAAGGGTGAAAGCACCACAGTTCTTGGACTTGTTGGAGATACAAGCCAGATCGACATCGATCTTGTGCGTTCAATGGACATTGTTGAGAACGTAACACGCGTTCAGGAACCATATAAGTGTGCAAATAGGAAATTCCACCCTGAGGACAGTATTATCGATGTTGGCGGATGCAAGTTTGGCGGCAATAACTTTCAAATCATCGCAGGCCCATGTTCTGTGGAGAGCGAGAAGCAGATTGTTGAGGTTGCAATGGCTTGTAAAAAGGCCGGAGCTAATCTTTTAAGAGGAGGAGCATTCAAGCCTCGAACATCGCCATATTCATTCCAGGGGCTACGTGATGATGGGCTTAAACTCCTTTTAAAGGCCAAAGAAGAGACTGGCATGCCAATTGTTACAGAGATAATGAGCGTACGCCACATTGACCTATTTAAGGATGTAGACCTCGTTCAGATTGGCGCGCGTGATATGCAGAATTTCGAGTTATTAAAAGAAGTCGGCAAGATGAATAAGCCAATCCTACTAAAACGCGGGCTTGCAAACACAATAGAAGAGTGGCTCATGAGCGCAGAATACATAATGAGCGAGGGCAATCACGACATCATCCTATGCGAGAGGGGTATACGTACGTTTGAGCCTCTCACAAGAAATACGCTTGACCTTTCTGCAATCCCACTTCTTAAAGAGCTTACACATCTTCCTGTGATTGTGGATCCATCCCATGCATCAGGAATTGCACGCCTTGTTGCGCCTCTTTCATACGCTGCAACTACGGTAGGTGCTGATGGTCTCATGATTGAGGTTCATAACGACCCAAAGCATGCGCTCTGCGATGGTGCTCAGTCCATCAAACCAGATCAGTTTGACACCATAGTTAAGAACATAGATGTGCTTTTGCCACTTGTAAATAAGGTAAGAAAATGAACATAGGCGTTGTTGGGCTTGGACTAATGGGTGGCTCGTTTGCAAAGACCGTAAAAACACGTACTGATTTTAAGGTTTATGGGGCGGATAGAGACAGCAATGTGATTCTTAAAGCAAAGCTCACATCCACAATCGATGATGAGCTCAACATGAAGAACATTAAAAAGATTGATCTTCTTCTGCTTGCTGTGTACCCACGATCGGTAAAAGCCACGCTTGATGAGTACCTTCCGCACCTTAAAGATGGTGCTGTTGTGATAGATTTCTGCGGTATCAAGAGGGAAATCTGCACTATCATGAAGGAATACTCCTCAAAATATCCAAACATCAACTTCTTAGGCGGACACCCTATGGCAGGGCGTGAGTACAGCGGATTTGACCATGCGATAACCACGCTTTTTGATAAGTCATCGATGCTACTTGTGCCTGTAAAGGCGTCCATTTTCAAGGAGGAGGAACTCAAGAACCTCTTCCTTTCATTGGGATTCGGGGAAGTTGTATTTACCACAGCTGACACTCACGATAAGATAATTGCATTCACATCAGAGCTATGTCATATAGTATCAAATGCATTTATTAAGAGTCCAACAGCGGAGGAACATCACGGTTACTCTGCAGGAAGCTATAAGGATCTTACTCGTGTTGCACGCCTCGATTCAAGCCTATGGAGCGCGCTGATGATGGATAATAAAGACAAGTTACTCTTTGAGCTTAAAACCCTCATTAGCCACCTTGATGAGTATAAAAACGCACTGGAAAATGGCGATGAAGAGCGTTTAAAGGCGCTTCTTGAAGATGGCAATCAGATTAAGCTCAGGATCGACAAAAGGGTAAAGAAATGATCCTATCAATCAATTCATCAAAGCCATATGATGTTGAGATTTCTACATCTTTTGATGGACTAAAATCATTTGCCACTGGACTGAAGGCTGCTAAAATTCTCCTTGTGACTGATGACAATGTGAGTAAAATCGACGCATTTAATGACGTAAATACGCTTTTGAGTAACACAGGTAAACAAGTGTATACCTACGTTCTTCCAAGCGGTGAGCATACTAAGAGTGAAAAGTATTTTTTTGACCTACATAGGTGCTTACTTAATCATAATTTTTCAAGAAAGGATCTGATTATAGCATTTGGAGGCGGAGTTGTCGGTGATCTTACAGGCTTTGTTGCATCAACTTACATGCGCGGCGTCAGGCTCATACAGATTCCAACAACGCTTCTATCCATGGTTGACTCGTCGGTTGGCGGAAAAACAGCGATAAATCTTGATGACACTAAGAATATAATAGGTACATTTTACTCTGCAATAAGAGTGTTTATCAACGTAAAAGTACTTAAAACCTTACCACAGCGCGAGATTAACTCAGGCATGGGCGAAGTGATAAAATACGCGTTTCTTTCAAATACAATTGATGATGAATATCTCAACTTTGATAATGTTAAACACGATGATGAAAAACTCATGATTCTCATCAAAAAATGCCTTGAAATTAAGAAAAACATTGTGGAGAATGATGAATTTGAGGGTGGAGCGCGTGCTCTTTTGAATCTCGGTCACACCCTTGGGCATGCGGTTGAGGCGCTCTCGGATTACTCTATATCGCATGGTGAATCGGTATTAAAAGGACTGAATCTGATAATAGACATGTCAAAAAAGTACTATGCGTTTGATGATGAGACGTATAACGCTATGAAAGCAATCATTAAGCATAGCGGTATAGACTTTACATCGCCATACAGTGGTGATGAACTTTTAAAAAAGGTGATGCACGATAAGAAATCAGACTCAAATGGCACAACCTTTGTACTATTAAAACAAAAGGGAATGCCAGAGCTTGTAAAATTAAAAAACGATGAAATAAGGGATCTTTTATGATAGCAAGATCATCACGAAGCGCTTTATCAGGAACTGTATCAATCCCACCGTCAAAGTCAGTTGCGCATCGCCTATTAATTGCATCCTCCCTTGGAGATAAACCATCTGTTGTTAAAAACGTAGGGACATCAGATGATGTTAAGGCTACTATCAATTCGCTTAACGCACTTGGTGCTAAGATAATGCTTAGTAACACCGATGCAAACGTAACTCCAATAAAGGTGGTTAACGACAACCCAAAGCTTGATGTAGGAGAGTCAGGCTCAACACTACGTTTTATGCTTCCACTTGTACGCTCACTTGGTGTAAAGAGGCCTGAGTTTATTATGAGAGGGCGCCTTAAAGATCGCCCAAACGATGAACTTATCAGAGTGCTTGATGAACACACTGTAAACGGTGCCTTAAGAAGCGGAGTATACGAGATTGACTCAAGCACAAGCTCTCAGTACATCACAGGGCTATTGCTTGCACTTCCACGCCTTGAAGGCACAAGCCTCATCATACTAAAAGGTGATGTTGTAAGCAAGGGATACCTTGATATCACGGAGGATATACTTAAGGCGTATTCAATTGAATTTACGAAACATAACACTTGTTATATAATACCTGGAATGCAAAGTTACAAGGCGCTTGATACAAAAGCGGAGGGTGACTTTTCATCATCATCATTCCTATTTACACTCGGTGCATTCCAAAAAGACGGCATTACACTTAAGAATCTTAACCCTCAATCAAAGCAGGGTGATAAGGTGATTGTGGATATCCTTAGAGACAGCGGTGTAAGGATTGATGAAAAGAATGGTGAATATAAAGTGTCAGAAAACTGTAAGTACAAACCTCTTGATGTTGATCTTGAGAATGCACCTGATCTTGCACCAATCCTTGCTGTGTTTGCATCAAAGGTTCACGGAGTTTCAAAGATTTCTGGAATTGAACGCTTACGAATAAAGGAGAGCGACAGAATAAGTGCGATTCTCGATATGTTAAAATCCGCTAAAATCGATGCAAAGTACGAGGATAAAGTGCTCACTATTAATGGCGGGAATCCAAAGAGCGGTACATTTGATGGCTATAAGGATCATAGGATAGTGATGTCATCATTAGTGCTCTCACTGCTCTCATGTGATGATGGAGAGTCCGTGGTAAGCGATATTGAGTGCATATCAAAGTCGTATCCTAATTTTTTAAGTGATATTATTAGTTTAGGTGGTAATGTAGAATGTCAACATGGAAAGGCAACAAGCTTGAATTGAACCTCTATGGCACATCCCACGATGAGAAGATCGGGATTGTGGTAAAAGGACTTCCAAAAATTAAGATTAATAATGATAAGCTAATCTCATTTATGGCGCGTCGACAAGGCGGACAGGGGCTTGGAACCACAGAGCGTAAGGAGACAGATGAGCCACAGTTTATTAGAGGCGTTGTAGAGGGTAAAATAACAGATGATAAAGTTGAGGCTGTGATATTCAATAAAAACAAGAGAAGCAACGACTACAACGACCTTTATGGAAAACCACGCCCATCTCATGCAGACTACGTTTCATACATCAAAGAGGGCACGCTCGACTACAGGGGTGGCGGACGCTTCTCAGGGCGCCTCACAGCACCACTTACTGTTGTTGGTGGAATACTTGAGGATTACTTCTCAACACTCGGTGTTAAAGCAACAGCGTATATCAGAAGCGTGGGTGGTGTAAAATGCCAGTCATACAAAGATGAGGGTTTTGATCTTGATACACTCCCGCCAAATGGACTGAGTGCGAGCGCAATTGATGAAATAGAGAAAGCGCGTAAGAATAAAGACAGCGTCGGTGCTGTTGTTGAATGCGTTATTAGAGGTGTAAAACCGGGAATAGGTAACGATTACTTTGAGGGGCTCGAGAGCTCAATTTCGTCGCTAATTTACGCAATTCCAGGGGTTAAAGGCGTTGAATTTGGTGAAGGATTTGACCTTTCAAAACTACACGGAAGTGTGGCAAATGATCCGCTCAACTTTGATGAAAATGGTAATATTTGCATTCTTACTAACAACGCAGGAGGGATCAACGGCGGCATCTCAAACGGGGAAGATATCACACTCTCTATTGCCTTTCGTCCAACTCCATCAATCTCAAAATCTCAGAATACAGTGGACTTAGTGAACAAAACGAATACTACAATTGAAATAAAAGGGAGGCACGACTGCTGTATTGCAATCAGGGCACTCCCTGTTGTTGAAAGTATGTGTTACATCGCACTTTTTGATGCAAGGTGATTATTTATCCTTTTTGCTTGTCGCCTTGTTTAAAATGTAGACGATACCGCATATTATAGCGATTGATACTGCAAGAAGGCCCCAGCTTATAAAGCCGAATTTTACAGCTTCTCCAACGCTCATTGCCATTACGTCTTTTACATGTAATCCAAACATCTTTTCCTCCTATTAGCCGAACATACCAAGCAATAATCCACCTGCAAGCACTGATCCAATCTGTCCTGCAACGTTTGCACCAATTGCGTATGGAAGTAGGAAGTTCTGCCTGTTAGCCTCGTTTCCAACCTTCTGTACAACACGTGCAGACATTGGGAATGCAGATATTCCGGCGCCTCCTATAAGTGGATTCATCTTCTTGTCTTTTGGAAGGAACAAGTTGACGATCTTAATAAAGAACACTCCGCATGCTGTATCAAAAATAAATGCAAGAAGTCCAAAGCCGATAATCATTATAGTCTGCCATGTGAGGAGTTCAGAGCCTCTCATCATAGGCGCAATTGCAAGTCCAAGTAGGAGTGAAATGAGTGGAGATAACACCTTTTGAGCCGCATTTGAGAGCGAATCGAGCACTGTACACTCACGAAGTAGGTTACCAAACATGAGCATACCGACAAGGGCGGCAGAATCTGGTGCCATAATACCGCAGACGATAGTCACAACGATAGGGAAGGCAATACGAGTGAACTTTGATACATCCTTTGCCTTGTATCTCATCACGATCTGTCTTTCCTTCTTAGTTGTTGTTGCTTTTAAAACCGCAGGCTGAATTATAGGAACAAGCGCCATGTAACAGTACGCTACAATCAAAATTGGGGCGATAAACTGTGAGTTCAAACGCTGGGATACCAAAATAGCTGTAGGGCCATCTGCTGCTCCAATAATACCTATTGATGCGGCGTCATTTAGTGGGAAAATGAACGATGCAAGCATCATTGTAAGAAAGATTCCGCCCTGACCTGCCGCTCCCACAAGGATGAGCCAAGGTTTCTGGATAAGAGGGCCAAAGTCGATCATTGCGCCAATTCCAATAAACAGTAGAAGTGGGAAAACCTCGTATTTATCAATACCAAACTCGTAGAGCCATCTGATGATTCCAACATCATTTGCAATTACAGCACCAGGAAGGTTCACAAGGATTGCACCAAAACCCATTGGAAGTAGTAGGGTTGGCTCCATCTCTTTCTTAATTGCAAGGTAAATCAGAACAAGACCCACAATTATCATTATTATCTGTCGTAGTAATTCCATTCTATTATTGTAGATTGAAATATAGGGCGTGTCAAATTTATATTCGATATTGGCAGGATTAATGGCATGAATTAATGGTTGGATGAATGGAGAAGTGTAATATAACGTGATTTTAGATTGAGATGTGGTTGAATGCTCTTGTTTTTTCTAGTAAAATCGCTCTATAGCGATACCTTTAATAATTTTAGGGAGTTTTATGGTACTAATTTCGATTATTATCATGGCCATTATGGCGTTTTTTGCATTTCTTGGTGTAATAGACAGCTTTTCATTCAAGGGTAAGAGGATCTTTGGCGGAGTGTTGTCAGCTGAGTTCACAAAAGGCATAGAGATGATAGGAAGCCTATGTTTATCTATTGTTGGAATCATAACACTTGTTCCGCTCTTTCAGATGTTGATTGAGAATACGATTACACCGATTTATCTAAAGCTCGGACTCGATCCGTCGTTTGTTGTAAGCACGTTCTTTGCAATCGACATGGGTGGATATAACATAGCAGAGAAGGTCGCCCTTGATCCGACTGTTGGCAATTGGGCGGGAATAATCTATGCAAGTACAATGGGCGCCACAATCAGTTTTACGCTTCCTGTGTCGTTAAAAATGGTCAAAAAAGATGATTTTAAATATTTCCTAAAGGGTGTGCTCTTTGGAGTTGCCGCATTACCTTTAGGCACTTTTGTAGGTGGTTTGATGCTCAGAATCGATATAAAAGTGATACTTTTGAACATGATTCCGCTTGTTTTGTTCTCACTGATTTTGATTTTACTAGTAATCTTTGCAGAAAAGGTTGCAATAAAGATTTTTGAGTGGATCAGTAAGATTATCGCCTTCCTTGCGCTTACAGGACTTGCACTCGGAATAATCAGGGATATTGTGGTTGTTCCACTCTCATCATACTATGGCTTTAGTATGGATGATGTGTTTCTCTTCTCACACTTAGATAGTACAAGTGTAGGAATAGGAGTTGCAGGTGCTGTTGGTATTGTGCTCTCTGGTGCTCTTCCATTTGTATACATGCTTAACAAGTGGCTTAAAAAACCGCTTCGAGGGCTCAAAACAAAGACAGGAGGCACGGAGTACGGCGTGTCAGGTTATCTCTTGAGCGCTGCAAACAACATGGCTATGCTCAGCACATTTGATAAAATGACCAACAAAGAGAAGGTGCTAAATGCAGCCTTTGCAGTTGCAGGATCGTTTGTGATTGGGGATCACCTTGCTTTTGTAGGCGGAGTTGCAAAGGAATACATAATAACGATGATTGTATCAAAGCTGATAAGCGCAGTCATTGCAGTTATACTTGCGTATGCATTTATAAGAAAGGACAAAGGAGTTGATAATGCTTAAGGTTGACAATGCTATAATTATGGCTGCAGGCCTCTCATCAAGATTTATGCCACTCTCACTTGAGATGCCAAAAGGACTCCTCAGAGTTAAGGGAGAGATCCTTATTGAAAGACAGATTGAGATGCTGAAAGTAAAGGGCATTAATGATATTACAATTGTTGTTGGATACAAAAAAGAGGCATTTTACTATCTTAAGGATAAGTATAACGTAAAGATCGTAGTTAACCCATGTTTTAACACCAAAAACAACATCGAAACGCTCTACCTTGTGAGGGATAGCCTTAAAAATACTTACATCTGCTCATCAGATGACTATTTTACAGAAAATCCATTCTCGGAGTATGAAGATGACGCCTACTACGCCGGTGAACACGTGGATGTTCCAACAGATGAGTGGTACATGATAGGCGATAGTGATGACAATATTGTGAGAATCGATAAAACAGGATCGGGCGGCTCAATCATGCTCGGTCACGCATTTTACTCAAAAAAGTTCTCGGATGCATTTGTACCGCTTATAGAAAAGGCTCATGAGAGCGGAGAATACGACAGCGTCTTATGGGAGCAGCTGCTCTCTGACAATCTTTCTACGCTTCCCAAGATGAAGATTAGGGAGTATCCAAAAGGCGTGATCTTCGAGTTCGATACACTTGATGAACTCCGTGCATTCGACTCAAAGTACATAAACGACACGGGAAGCAAAATCATGGCGAATATCGCAAAAGTATTTAGCGTAAAAGAAGGTGAGATTACAGACTTCCATGCGATGACAAAAGGGCTTACAAATGCATCGTTTGTGTTCACTCTAAACGGTAAGAAGTACGTCTATAGGCATCCGGGGGAAGGGACTGAAAAGATAATATCAAGAAAGCACGAAAAGGTATCCCTCGAAATTGCAAAGAAGTACGACATTGATCCCACGTTTATCTTTATGGATGAGAATGAGGGCTTTAAGATCTCATCATACGTTGATGGTGTAAGAACGCCATCATACGACTCATTTGATGACTCAAAGAGGGTGCTTGAAGTGCTTAGGCGTCTTCATAAGATTGATGTAAGCGTAGATTGGACATTCAAGCCATACGATGAAGCTATGAACATGGAAAAGCTTATGAAGGAGAACGGCAGCATCCATCTTGATGGCTTTGAAACGCTCAAAAAGAACATAGAATACTGCTATAACAAGACCATAGGCGATGGAGTTAAAATGTGCTTCTGTCACTCAGACACTTACGCTCCAAACTGGATGTTCACAGATGATAAAACCATACTGATCGACTGGGAATATGCAGGAGAGGCTGACCCTGGGTGCGACCTTGGCTGTTACATTATGGATGCGGAGTGGGAGGTTGATAAGGCAATCGAGTTTATTAAGGAGTACCTTAAGGGAGACTCTACGCCTTCGCTAATCTTTCATCATCTTGCGTATACCGCCATTGTGTCGTACTATTGGACGGTCTGGGCGCTCTATAGGGAGTCATGCGGTGCAGTTTTAACGGAGGAACTTAGGAAATGGGGCGGTATGGCACGCCGTTACTCCTCCTACCTTGCCAACCTTTGATGTTTTCATAAGATCGTCCAATCGTGTTGCAGAACGTTCTGCCAGCTTAGGATGATATTAAGAAGATTATGTAGAAGTTTCAAATAATATAATGAATGTTTTTGATTCTATTCCAGATGGATTTTTTAATTGTCTCGCAAGTTCTGCAAATCATAGAGCTTATGCAGGATGTCTGAATACAATCTACGAGCAGTATAACAGTGCTGTTTCTTATAGATTACCTAGAGCAGATATTCGGGATTCATTAACTATCTATCTTTTGCAGAATCATATTGAACTAAATGAAGATGGTACTGAAGATTTATCAGCTGGAAATGATCAAGCAAATTTTATAATTAGAAAGTTTGTCAGTGCCGGTTATATTGAAGAAGAAACTGATGATACAACTTTTGAAAAATATATCATAATGACCGATAACGGAATTGCACTTGCAGAATTCTTAGAAAAACTTTCAAACCCGCGTAGAGTCGAATATTCTAACTATATTTTGAATATTTATAATCGCTTAAAGTATCAAACAAATGAACAGAAAAAAGAACCATATAGTTTGCTGATAAGACCTACTTTTGAAGATGCAAAAGCTCTCGCATCTGACCTTAAAAAGCTTTCAACATCCATTAAAAAGATTATTGAAACAATGTTACACGAAGGAACGCTTGTAAGTCTTACGGAAAATATTATCAAGTATTGCGATGGAGATTTTATTCGGGAATATTCAAGGCTTATTAAGCAGCAAAATATTCATCTTTACAGAAATTATATCACACAAGAACTTGAAAGATTAAAGGGTGAAGCTTTCGATTTGATAGTTCAAAATCTTATGAGCGAAGAAATAATTGACAAGGAAGAAGCTAAAGAACGAGTTTCTGAAATGATAGATTCAACTAAAACCTTCCTACATGATGACTATAACAAAATCATGGAAGATATAAAACAAAAAATTAATACATACATCCGAATTGCAATTGCGCGAGAAAGAATGCTTCGCAATAAAGGATTTAACTTGAAAGGCTGTGTAGAACAGGCAGTCCGTCTATTGATTCAAACTGATGATACAAATAATGAAGATTTTCAAGCATTATTTCGTATACAACAAAATGAATTCATAGATACAAGCTCTTTGTATGTTCCAAGAAAATTTAGTTCTTTAAATCAGAATACAGAAAATGAATATTATGAGCTAAGTGAGGAAGCGAAAGAAAAGCAGGCTGCATTATTACAAAAAGAAGCTGATAATCCATTCTCCAAAGATAAAGTAAAAGATTATTTCGAAAAATATCCTGAGAGTGCATTACTTACTTTAGAGAACAAAGATAATATGCTCTCAACGCTTGCAGCCTTAACTTATGCAAAGGAAAATGGCTGGAATATTACTTCATATGATGAATATATAGAGAGTGATGATTATAAAATGCGAAAATGGGAGGCTAAAAAAAATGAACGCTGATGAATATTGGTCTTCAACATTTACTTCTCAAGAAAAACTTTTGTTCCAGAGAGTATGTAGAACGCTATTAAAAAAAACATTTATTGTCCGTGATAAAGACGAAGATAACCGCAGAATGTATTTTTTCGCATCTAAATATTCCGATTTTCTAACAAAGTATTTTTCATATATGGGCTTTGATGTTGCAGTTTCTAAAGATGCAGGAGTTGTAATGCTGCAAAATTGTACAGGAGTGGGAGAAAGCGCAAAACTTACAGTAAATAAATATCTTTTTAAGAAGACGGAAACTATTGTTCTGTGTTGTTTATGGTCTTTATATTCTGAAAAAATAAGGAGCGGTTCTTTAGCAAAACAGATTACAGTTACCCTTGCTGATATAAATATAGAACTTGATAAATATGATTTTAAGGATAATAACGATAAAGGACGCTGGACTGAGTTATTGGGATTGTTTTCAAAATTCAATTTGATTGCTACAAAAGGGGAAGTTGGATCCAATGATTTTTATATTATTTTATATCCTTCACTCCAGTTTGCCCTTGATGAAAAAGAATTCGCTGAGTTTGTAAGTACTACAGAAGCAAAATTTAGAAAGCAAGATTCTAATATTAGTTTTGAAGATGATGAAAGTGATGTATCTGAGTCAGATATAGATTCTTTTGATATTGAATTTGATGAGTCAACAGGAGATGCAGAATGACAGAAATCTTAAATCGTAAAACAGCTAAACGTCTCCTTTTAATTAACTGGTCATGCTTCCAGAATGAGATAATAGAATTAGGTTCTTCGACTCTATTTACTGGTGTAAATGGAACTGGAAAAACCACAATACTTGATGCAATGCTTTATCTTTTAACTGCTAACAGGCAGTTCAATAAAGCTGCAGATGATAAAGATAGAAATGTAACTGCATACATCCATGGAGACAGAAAAACTAATGGCTCTGACAGATATTTACGCAAAGATGCTGTTACAAGTTACATCGCCATGGAATTCTTTGATCCGGCTTCTCAAAAATATTTTGTTGTAGCTGTTTGTATGGAATCAAAGAATCCACAAGATGCCGCTGAAAGCAAATGGTTTATTTTTGATAACTGTAGATTTGATGATATAAACTTTTATGATATTGAGGCATTAAAAGAAAAACGATTTATTACAACAGCAAAAAATAATCTGACAGTTAAAGGTATTCCTATTAAGGCTGGAGATTTTTTAGGAAGAGATAAAGCGATTGAACAGGTAAAACGAGTTCTTGGAATTCGAGGAGATGCAAAGAAGTTCAGGGAAAAACTTTTAAAAATGACAGCATTTGATCCTGAACGTAATGTAGATAAATTTCTTCAAGACTCCGTTTTAGCGGATATACCAGTTCACTCTCTTGATCTTTTACGTGAACAAAAAAAGCTTTATGAAGAAGCACGTATTATGTTTGAAAACATCAAAACAAGAAAAACAGTTCTTGATCAGATTGAAGAAACAACTAAAGAATACGAAAAACAACTCAAAACTAAAACTCTTCGTTCCATGATGTTTGAATACCAGTACATCAACAAAAATATAATTGAAATTAAAAATAAAAACATTGAACTTGAAAATCTTAAAATCGAAAAAATAAATCTAGCAAAAACACGAGAAGAAGCTGCATCAAACCTTGAAAAGGCTAGAAAACTTCTTTCTGATGCAGAGGGTAAAAATGCAAATGTAAAAGCAAGCCTTGAAAAACTCGAGGAAGAAAGAGATGTTTGTTTAAAAAAAATAATAGAAGATGAAAACTCATTAGCACAATTAAAACAACTTCAGATTGCCTTAAAGTCACTTATTTTTGTACTTAAAGATTTTATTAATGTAGAAGAGAAAGAAAAAACTATTCTAGAAAATCTTGCAGAATGTAATTTCACTACTGCAGAAAAACGTCAAACTTTTTTATCTTATGGAGAAAAGGCTAAAAATCAGAATATCCTTTTGATAAAAGATATAGGAAGAAAAGAAGATAGGCTTTATGAATTAAAAGAAGAACTTTCAAAAACAGAAAAACGAATAAAAGAACTCGATGCAAATATTGTCTCATTTCCAGATGAAGCAGAAGAATCAAAGCGGATTATTAAAGCCGAGTTTGAAAAACGTGGTATTCAAAGTCCAGTAAGATTTTTTGCAGAACTGGTTGAGTCTTTTACAGACGAAAAATGGCGACCTTCGATAGAAACCTTCCTCGGTAGAAAACGATACTTTATTATCGTTGATGATGATGCTTGCTTTGCAGCCTTAAATATACTACGTGAAAAACGAATGTTCACAACCAATGTAGTTCTGACTGATAAGATTCAGGAAAGCGAAATAATACAAGATTCTGCAGCCTCGGTTTTGAATATAAAGAATAAAGCTGCAAGAAAATATGCAAATTATCTTTTGAATGGCATTCATCTTTGTGAAACTGAATATGAGCTCCATGAGCATCCTAAAGGCGCGCTTATGATGGATGGAACACTTGCAAAAAGTTATTCTGCTAGTCTTATGGAAATTCACAAAACAAAATTCTGTATGGGTAATGATGTTATAAAGATTCAGCTTAAACAAACTCAGAAAGATAAAGAAGAATTGCTTTCAAATATTGATGTTGTAAGAGAAAGTATATCTAAAACAGAACAATTAAAACGCTTAATAGAAAATATAAATTGGGATGCTTCTGATTATAATTTTGATTCCCAAGAAAGTTTAAGGATTCAAACTAAACGCAAGAATGAGCTTGTTTCTCAAATTGAAGAATTGAGAACTAGTCCGGATATGCTTGCAGCAATGAAAGAAATTGAATTTGCTCAAAAGAATTATGATTTAGCAAAAACAGAAGAAGAGAAAGCAATTGAATACTGTACAACAAATTCAAATAAAATAAATTCTATCCAAAAAGAAATAGAGGATCTGGTATCAGATTCTAATTCTCGTAAAGAAACATACACTGAACTTATAAAAGAAAATCCAGAACTTGAAGCCGAGATGATTGCTGAATATGAAAGAC
>CAMDZB010000023.1 GCA_945910645.1 uncultured Spirochaetaceae bacterium
GGATAGTACACTTTGGATTCTTAAGATCCTTAAACTTGATGAACCACTTTGTAACATCGTCATCAAGCGTTTCGACAAACTTAGTATTTGAAAGAAGAAGGTGGATCAATACACCGTTTCCATCAGATCCAAGCTTAATCTGTTTTACACCCTGAATTGGGTACTGTTCTGAGCCCCTATATGCTGTATTTGAGCTGTTTTCATCTATTATAATTGAAATTGTACCTGATGTTTTGTAGTAGAATGCACCAGCTTCTACGCTTTCTGTCGCCATATCTACAGGAACGTAAAGGTTAAGATCCTTGTAGTCAATCTTGACTGTGGTGGTCTGAAGACCAGCATCAGGGGATATGTTGAGTGAACCGTCAATCTTTACAGTTACCCAGTTCCTATCTGTGCCAACTTCGTGGACAACATATGATGCCTTACTGATGGCGCTAGTTTCGTTTAGTGCCTTAAACCATGATGTAACCTCAGTACCTTTATTAATTGTGCTCTTGAATGCAGCGTTTGTAAGGTTAATTCTTATGATATTGGATGAGGTGTCTGATATTGATGTGTCCCCAAGTGGCATGTACTGTACGCCAATCATTGGGTTGTCTCTACTTCCCACATATGGTGTTGTTCCGATAACTTCTGCACTCATCACTCCGCTCACGCGATAGCTGAAATCAAACGGTACATCTTCGGTAAGAGGTGAGTCGATGTTCTCTTTCTTAATTGCAAGAGTTATTGAATTTACACTTTCAGATACATCAGCAACCAATGCACCCTTTATATTAATTGTAACCTTATCCTTCTGATCTGATACTGCAAGTACAGTATACTCAGGATTAATAATAATATTGTGTGACTTTAGATCAGCAAACCATTCATCGAGCGCAAAGCCCTTATTCTGAACAGTATCGTCTGTCTTGAATTTTGCGCCGTTTAGGCTCAATCTGATGTTCTTATCAAATGGGACATATTTTGACTCAACAAGTGGATTTGAAGCTGTTCCAACATAGACAGTATTATCAAGCTCTGCAGAAACTCCACCCGTGACCTTGTATTGAATACTCAATGATACTACAGCATTTGAATTTTCTAGAGATACATTATTAAGATGGCTTGCAGGGATTCCGATACCAATCTGATAAGCTTCTTCTCTAGGGTCTTTTGTAAGCGCACCTTTTACAAGCACGACAACGTAGTTCTTACCAAACGCTTTAATGTCGTATTGAGGGTTGATGATGCCGTTTTTGTTCCAGTCTTTGAACCATACAGCAACATCTGGATTGTTTACTTTTGTATCAAAGATGCTCTGATTAAATTCACCGTTTTCAAGGCTGATGTAAACAGGAACACCGTCTCCGTTTCCAAGGTTAACATATCTTATGCCTTCAATTGGTCTAGTTGCCGAGCCGTAATATCCATCTGTATCTTCTTTTACTTTTGCTTCTACATTGTAGTTAACCTTGTAGTAAACATTAAGAACAACATCAGAGATATTTGCAGCTCCTTTGATACATTCTTTTGGAATGATTACATCTATAACCTTTGTTCCAACAGCAAGGTCGTTCTTAATTCTTCCGTTTACCTTTACTATAATGTAGTCTTCACCTTCTCCGCCTTCAAACCCGAGTAGTGGATCTGCAAGGTACTCGGATATAAGGGATGCAAACCATCCCTCAAGATCGCTCTGTTTAACATTCGAGAACTGTGCGTTTGCAAGCTGAATCTTAATATTTTGACTGATAAACTCGTTAGTATTACCGTTGATAGCTGTGTTTTCACTGCCGCCGACAAAACCTACCTCGCTGTCTACAACTGTTGCAGTCATTAAGTAGTTTTTGTAATAGAGGTTTGTATCAATGGTATCAACCTTGCTTGTAAGGCCTCCGAGGATGTCTGAATATGGAATTGTGATCTTTACAGTATCTGGATTGACCATAGCCGTGCTGAGGTTGGATACACCTGAGATCCTCACGCCAATTGTATTTGACATAGACGCCTGAGACGCTCCTGATACTATCTCGTATGCAATGTCGCGATCGCTTCCGTCCCCACTGTTATTAAGAACCCTCTCGAGTGATGTGAACCACTTTTTGAGTCTTGTATTGATTTCGCTAGCCGCCTGTTGTTGTGCAGTTGGGTTAGATGGATCATTTGCCATTGTATGTAGTGTTGCCAATGAGCTTACGTAATTGATTGCAGCATCATATAGCTCTTCGTTACCTTCAGCATTTAGTCTTGTTGCGCTGGTTTGGATTGTAACGATTTCGCCATCTCCACCGCCGAAGAAGATGCCTTCTGTTGACTTAAATGGATTGTCATCGTCGTAACCTATGCTGCTTGGTATGATACCAGCCTTAATTGTGTAGATATAATAAACATAGTTGTTTTCCGCATTGTCTTCGTTAACGACGATTGGAGCCTGGTTTTTATCCCCGCCCTTGATGTAGCTGTGAGGGATAGTAATTAAGAGTGGACTGTTGTTCTGCGCTGCGTTAGCTGGAGCTCCTGTTATATTGATAATCATCGATTTGTTATCATCAGGGAATGAATCGAATGTATATTCAAAGCCTTCAACTCTGCTGCTTGCTGGTATAATTGCGTCGGGGACTTTTTCACCTTTTGTGATATTTGTTACATCAAACTTGGCGCCAGTTGTGATCCTAACAGTAATCCTTCGTGCAACCTCATTTCCATTTGTGTCTACGTTTCTTACACCAACTATTGTTTTGATTGGTGATCCACTTGGTGTTGTAATCTTGATTGGATTGATTATGTAGTTTGTGTTCTTATTGGATACGTCAACATTGTTGGTCTCGTCAATCTTTGTTGCAGTAGAACCGCTTATGAATATTGAGTGGACCTGTATGCTGATAGGCCATGTTGGCTCTGCACCTAGAGGTCGTATTGTGCTCTTATTTGGGATTCCTGTGATCTCAACAACAAGCTGAGTATCATCAGCCTCAAGACTCTTAAGGGTGTATGTAAGCCCGAGGTCTGCACCTGTATACACGATGTTGTTATCAGGATCCTCAGTGGTGATCTTTATGCCAGAACCGTCTGTAATTGGCTTTCCAAACCCTATGTACTTATTCAAATAATCTCTGTTGAATGTGGCCCTGCTTATACTTGTGCCTCCATTTGCTAACGCCTGCTTAAATTCAGCCATCTTAATGCTGATCGATTTTTGACCGCTCAGAATCTCCTCGTATTGATTTAGTTCTATGGTCTGAGCATCAGCTGTAAGTGGAGTTGGGATGATTTTGCAGCTTGCAAACAGACGCTCTCTTGTCTCAAGGTGAGCAAAACCTCCTTTACCTTCAGGAGCGTGAATGTATTTTTCTGGTATCACAACCTGCATTGCTCTGAGCTTCTCAACCGTTTTGGCAAGATCAGGATTCGATGAGTAATCGATTAAAGTGCCGTCTGCTGTCTCTGTGGCTATCTGTGGAGTGCCTGAGGCGCCAACTACCATAACGGCATTGGCAATACCATTGTCTTCTTCAAAGCGCAAAATCTGATATGTAAGCCCTGGAACTCTTGGGAAGTCTATTCCCGAAGGACCTCTGTCTTTATCACCAGGCCCCCATGACGAATCTATTTCAGGCAACGATGCGTTTACCCTAAGCTCATCTGTGTTGAATGTATAACCCTGAGTTAGGCGAATCTTGAATTCAAGAGAGCCTATGATTTGAACGTATTGAGCAAGGTTGTAATCTCCGTGAAGCTCAACCTCTGCCTTTTGTTTCTCTGTTGTTGTGTAGTATGCGTAAAGATTTGTTGCCTCGTTAAGCCTTCCGTCGAAGATAGTCTGCTTTGTGAGGTCTGTCATTCTCGACCAGGAGGAACCATCGAATGAGTAGATCTTGTATACGTCTTTACCGTTTGCATCCTGACCTTCAAAACCGATCTTCTGTGGTGCAACTGTACGTACGAACTTTGAACCTGGGAATAGGGTTGTTCTGTTTGTAGAATCAGTTTCGTCGATATCAACCCACCTTGGTTCTGTTTCTCTGAAGTCCTTTAGCCATCTTACTCCGTTTATATCCTTGAATTCGTACTGGGAGTCATCAACTCTAAAAACGCTTACCTGGAATTGCGACGGCAGCGTTTGTACACACGATAGAGCACAAACAATCCCAATCAGCAATACAAGTGCAGTTAAGATAAGTGGTTTTTTCGATCTCATGACAATCCTCCTAAGCATTGCCGTACGGACATAGTGATGGCTTTGATAGGCAATGTGTTAATAATTATATTATTAAATAATAATGCAAAATGTCAATTTTTAAGCAAATGTTTAAGAGAAGTTTTTAAAGGCAAAAATCCCTATCGTAGGTGATCACAAGATAGAAATTCACCTCAGGATACTTCTCTAAGAGCTTGTTCTTTATGATGGTTTCTACGCTTTCTTTGTCGATTTTTACATCGAATGGCACAACTACGTCGAATACGAGGTTTGTGTGAGTATTGCCCGTAACCATTCTAAAATCGTGCACTTTGTACTGCCTGTTATGCTCTAATAGAGCATCTTCAACGGTTTTTTTGTACTCAAGGGCAAGCGGATCTGAGAGGTCCACAGGGTCCATGTGGATGGTCATTATGATGCCATCTTTTGTGAAGATATCACGCTCAATTCTGTCGATTAAATCGTGAATATCAGCGATGTTACCAGCCTTATCAACCTCAACGTGGCACGTTCCAAATAGGTTGCCAGGCCCGTAGTTGTGTATCATGAGGTCGTGAACGCCACAGATGAGCGAATGCGAGAGTATTGTGGACTTGATTGCCTCAGTTGTCTCTCTATCCGCAGGCTTACCAAGAAGGTCATCAACTGTGTCTTTGATGAGGTCGATGCCGTTCTTGATGATGAAAACCGAAACTAGAGCGCCAAGGACTCCATCGAGCGGAAACGAGACAAACGGCGAGAGCGATGCGCTTATGATGGTGATAATCGTGTTAAGACAGTCGTTTCTGGAGTCTACAGCGGCTGCAAGCATGGTTTTTGATGAGATAGTTTTGCCGATTTTTTGGTTGAAAAACGACATCCAAAGCTTAACTAAAAGCGACAAAACGAGGCTGATTATCACAACGTATGAAAACACGATTTTGTTTGGTTCGAACACCTTTTCTACTGCAGATCTAAACAATTGTATACCCATTATCAAAATGAGGCTTGAAATGATAAAAGTTGCCACGTATTCCACCCTGCCATGACCGAATGGATGATCCTTATCTGCAGGTTTTAACGAGAGTTTTGCCCCAAAAAGCGTTACGATGCAAGAGGCGCAGTCTGAAAGATGATCAAAGGCCGAGCTCGTGATTGCGATGGATCCAGACATGGAGCCAAGAATGTATTTTACGATAAAAAGCAGTATGTTGAGTATGATTCCAACAACCGACGAGAGTATGCCATAGCGTGTTCTTACAACCTTGTCGTGGACATTCGTACTGTCTTTGACAAAGAGTTTAATCAAGAGTTTAGTCATTTTATCAATTCTATTATCAAAACGCTTTTTTTTCTATGAGAATGGCGTTTTTGATGGTCAATTTAAGCAAAAATGCGGTTTTTGATCTGATTAACGCGGGAGTATACCTCGTTTTCGTCCACTCCGATGTTAAACTTGCCGTCTTCGTATAGGATGTTGCCGTTCACCATCGTGAGCTTTATAAGCTCGTTGCCTCCTGCGTATACGAGGTTGTTTGCAATGTCGGCCTCAGGCTGCATTGACGGGGACGCCATGTCTATCATGATTAAATCTGCATCCTGACCAGCATCAAGTGTTTCTGTGTTTGAAAGACCCATCACCTTACTAGATCCGATGGTTGCACTTTGGAGCGCAAATAGTCCGCTTAGGACATTTGGTTTTGATGTGAGTATCCTCTGAAGGCAGATCAGCATGTACATCTCTTTGAACATCGATATGCTGTTATTGCTTGCAGGTCCATCTGTTCCTATACCCACTCGGATACCATTCGCAGCGTATTTTTCAATTGGTGCGATTCCTGATGCGATTTTGGCGTTACAGCACGGGTTTGTACTCACCATGATGTTGTGATCCCTCATGAGTTTGATGTCGTGATCCGTCACGTGTACAGCATGGTACACGCCACCTCCGTAGTTCCAAAGCCCAAGACTTGAGAATAGCTCTGCTGGAGTTTTCCCGCGCCTCTCTACACATCCTTCGCTTTCACCTACAGCCTCGCTCATATGGGTGTAAAACGGGATTTTTGCATCGTTTACGAAGGCTGATATGCCCTTGAGTAGTCCATCTGATGCTGTGTATTCTGCATGCATTCCTGCATAGTACTTGATGAGTGGCGAGTATGAGTTCAATTTGTCGTATTCATTATAGAGCCTCTTAAGTGCCGTCTTTAATTCTTCATCTGTATTACCACCGCTTACGGCTGAACAGAAGCACGCTCTGAAACCTGCCTCTTTAAACGCTTTTGCGACCGATTCTGTATAAAAATACATGTCAAAAGTGGCGGAAATACCACTTTTTAGCATCTCCATAATCGCAAGCTTTGTACCCCAGTAAACATCATCCGCTGTAAGCTTTGCTTCTGCAGGAAACACCACTTTATAGAGCCAGTCCATGAGAACCATGTTCTCTGCGCTTGCTCTTAAAATAGTCATTGGCGAGTGTGAATGGGCGTTTTTGAACGATGGCATGAGTAAATTGTTATTTGCATTGATTACCCTGTCGTATTTTACGCTCTCGTCTGCTTTAGGCGCTCCGACGTACTCAATTTTGCCGTCACAAGTGGTAAGGACGCCTTTTGTCACCTTGCCTGTTTTAATGTCAAGAATGCGTGCGTTTTCAAACTTTACTCTCATTTGCCCCCCTAATGCGCCCGAACGCGCTTTTAAGACTTTTAAGTGATACTCATCGAGTGTTACTCGTCACTTTCTGTAAGTGTACTACGATTTTATCATAAATACAAATGCGAGCCTGATTTTATCAGAAAGTTTAAGCCCTCTAGAGCTCGATTTGAAGGGCTTCTGGGGGTGAAGAGACGTCTGACATGAGCGAAAGGGATGCAAGTTCATTGTCTTTTCTGTATTCAGGAATGTACTTTACTGTGATGGTTTTTGTATCCTTATCAATCACGGCCTTGTATCCGCGTGCAATCAACACAGAGTATAGCTGAACAAGCCCCTGACCCTTTCGTGGTGCAATGCCCTTTATGTCAAACCACACGGATGATGGAGCGGCGTCGTTAAGGATGGTTGGAAGAGGAGAGGCAAGAAGCGTTGTTGTAACCGTATCACGCCCGGAATAGTAAAAACCGAACTCCTTTGCAACCTGAGCGCTTACTGTGGCCTCAGCCCTCTTGTCTTTAGTGCGATCTACAACGGTGAATTCCCTCTCTGCACCGTTGATGTTAATACGTACTCTGCTCCCTTTTGGGTATATAGAATGGGCAAAATACACCTCTCCAGGCGCCTTTGACGCTCTGTCGTCCGATGCCCAGTTGATGTACGACTCGCCAAAGATACAAGTAGCTGTTAGCGTTAAAACTATGGCGGTTAAAAGATACTTTTTCACACCTCGTAATATATCATATGTAAGCCATTTTTACAATTTGAGGCAAAATACACTTTAAACTCAAGAAAATGATATTTTTACAAATGCAAGAAAAATTGTTATAGTGTACTTAATGAACGTCTACAGGTCTTTTGTCAATTTTATCCTTCACCTCTTTGAAGAAACCAAAACATTCGCCTTTATCGGTAAGAGCGGAAGCGGTAAGAGTCATAGGGCAAAGATGATTGCAGAAAAGTACTACATAGACCTGATTATTGACGATGGACTTCTGATTAAGGGCAATAAAATCCTTGCAGGTTTCTCTGCAAAACAGGAGACAAACACCCTTGGTGCTGTACGCACGGCTATCTTTGATACTGCCGTTCATAGAACCGAGGTGATGAACGCCATCGCAAACGAGAATTACCCACGCATTTTGATCCTTGGAACGAGTAAGAAGATGGTTGACAAGATCGCCCTACGCTTACATCTTCCGCAGCCATCCAAGTACATAAATATCGAGGATGTGGCGACCGAGGATGAGATTTCAACAGCTCAAAGGGTGAGATACAAGGAAGGTAAGCACATCATACCAGTTCCTGCCATGGAAATTGCCCGTCGTTATCCAAACATAGCATACGGCACATCCACAAGTGGTGAGACATCAACGCTCTCTGCGGCAAACGAAGTTGAGAAGACTGTTGTAACTCCAATGTTCTCGAGAATCAAGAAACAACGCCCTACTGAGGCTGAACTTAAGAAGATCATTGAGGAATGTATCGCGTTCTACGACAACAGCATCGAGATTATCTCGTTTAAGGGGCGATATGAGGATGAAGGCGCAATTATAGACATAGAGGTCAAAATTCCCGAAAACGACGATATCACAATCGATGAGCGCACAGAGATCCGCCACGTGGTTGCAGACAGCCTGGAAAGGTATGCCAATACCAAGTGTAAGAACATCAATGTGACTGTTATATAACACGCGTTATAATTTTGTAATTATTTGCCTTGGACAGTCTGTTGCAGCATCAGCGAGCCCAGAGGTATCCTTACTGTAATCCACAACCGATAGCGATTCCTTCATCACGCATCCTGAGTTAGGGTGTTTATTTACGCATATTCTGCATCCTATACAGCCTACTTCGCATACACGCCTTACTTTAAGTCCGCTTTCGATGTTGTTACATGCAACGGCGTATTCTGCATTGTATGGAATCAGACGGATGATATTATGTGGGCAGGCAGTCACGCATTTTCCGCATGATGTGCATTTTTCCTTATCCACAATGTAGTTGCCCTTTTCGTCGGTATAGATGGCTCTCTCAGGGCATACTGCTGCACAGGAGCCGTAATGTAGACATCCTGCCTTACATCCCTTATTGCCGTTAAAGAGTAGGCTTGCAGCTCTACAGTCAAAGATGCCATCGTATTTTGCCTCAAGTTCTGTGTGGTTAACATCACCCCTACAGGCTATGAATGCAACCATTCTCTCAGGGGTTGTGACTGTATCAACTCCCATGATGGATGCCATTGATAATGCAAGTGCACGCCCTCCTGGTGCGCATTTTCCGATTTCAGCCTCGCCTTTTGATACAGCCTCAGCGTAGGCCTGACACCCTGCGTATCCGCATCCTCCACAGTTTGCACCCGGCATAATCGCTTCAAGAGACACGAGTTTTTCATCCTTTTCCGTTGCAAATTTCTTTGATGCAAACTCAAGCGCAAATCCTAGGATTAACGCCAAAAGTCCTATAACTAAAACAGCATATAAAATACTCATTGTTCTCTCCTTAAACTAGGTGTAAATTTGCAAGTATTCCCTTGTCAAATCCCATAAACGACAAAGCCATTAGCGATGCGCATATAAATGCAATCGGCGTACCCTTAAACGCCTTTGGAACGCTCTCTATATCAAGCTTTTCTCTGATTGCACTCATAAGCACTATAGCAAGCGTAAATCCAAGACCAGCTGATACTCCCGTTACAAAAGTTTCAAATATATTGTGCTTCTCCTGGATGTTGATAATTGCGATTCCAAGCACAAGGCAGTTTGTTGTGATGAGCGGAAGGTAAATCCCAAGCGCCTTGTATAGCGATGGACTTGTTTTTCTGATGAACATCTCAAGCGCCTGAACAAGGGATGCTATCACAAGGATAAACGCAACTGTCTCAAGGTATTCAAGATGTAATGGCACCAAAAGCAGTGTATAAATTAGCCAACAAATCACGCTTGTAACACCTGTGACAAAGGTAACAGCTAAACCCATACCGATGGCGCTTTCACTGTTTTTTGACACTCCGATGAAGGGGCAGAGGCCGAGAAAGTTCACAAGGATGTAGTTCTGAATAAAAATGTATGTGATGATGATTGCGATGTATGTCATACCTTTGCCTCCTTACGTGTCTTCTTCTGATCCTTAATGACGTTAAATAGCGCAAGAAGGAGCCCCATCACGAGCATTGCACCAGGGGCAAGTGATAGTACCCTCACTGGGTGCGTTGAAAGCACAGGGATGCTTATTTTTGCAAATGGAAGCGAAATAGAACCACTTCCAATGATTTCCCTGATTAGTGAGAGTAAAAGCATTGAGAGTGTAAATCCTATGCCCATTCCGAGCCCATCAAGCGCACTGGCAAGCACTGAATTCTTACTCGCAAACGCTTCTGCACGCCCTAAAATGATACAGTTTACAGTGATAAGTGGAAGGTAAACGCCCAGAACTGAAAGGGATGGGATGTACGCCTTAACCACAAGCTCCACTATCGTTACAAACGATGCAATTATCACGATGAATGCAGGAATACGGATGCTATTTTTGATTAGCGAGCGTAAAAGCGAAATTATGATGTTTGAACATACGAGTACAAACGTTACGGCAATACCCATGCCAAGCGCATTATCAACCTGAGCGCTCATACTGAGCGTGGGGCAGAGGCCGAGCATCAACACAAATACGGGGTTCTCCTTAAAGAGTCCCTTTGACGCTTCTTGAAGGTATGCGCTGTTTATTTTTTTATTCATTTTAGACCCCCTTTTAATACGGAGTTGATGTAGTTTTGACCACCTATTAAGGCTGAACTCAACCCTTGGAATGTCACGGATGCACCTGATACAATAAGCGAATCTGATGGGTCAAGGTCTTTTTTGGATGTTGGGATTCTATCGTAGGATGCAAATAGGCTGATTGCATCATCGTTCTCGTATTTCTTTCCAATTCCTGATGTTTCTGAGTTATCAAGAAGCTTTGATTTTTCCAACTTGCCATCCTTGGAGTAGTAGGCAAGCACAGTGAATTCACCGCCGTATCCGCTTCCTTTGAGGTTCAAAACGTAGCCCTTTAGGCTCTTATCGGCGTTTTCAACGATGTAGTATGAGTTCACGCCGTCCTTATTCACAGTCACCTCGCCCTTATCCATATTAATGCGTGAATTTGATGGAATCACCATAGAGAGCGAGTCAAGAACGCGCTGTTCCGCTAGAGCCTTTATGCGTGGTTCTGTGACCATGTTCACAAGTGACAAAAGAAGCGCAAAGAATGCACAGATACAGAATAGCGTTAGTGATGATTTGAGGTACTTAGTCATTTTGCACCTCCTTTTTTATGCCCCATCACTCGTGGATGGGTATATTTGTCGATTAAAGGCGTTGCGACGTTCATCATGAGTATTGCGATACTTGCGCCCTCAGGAAGGGATGCAAACGACCTGAAGAAGTACGTTAAGAATCCGCATCCTATACCGAATATTATCTGTCCCTTATGAGTAATCGGTGTTGTTACCATATCCGTTGCCATAAATAGGCACGCAAGCATTATTCCGCCTGTGAGTACGCCGTAGATTGGGTTTCCTCCCGTAACCCACGTAAGTAGCATGAAGGAGGCTAAGTACGATACAGGAATGTGGTATGAAATCACCTTTTTGCATAGTAGGAAGACTGCGCCGATAATCAAAAGGAATGCAGAGACTTCACCAATAGAACCGCCTATGTTACCAAAGAACGCATCTACGTAGTACGGATTGATGTGTAGAGCGGATCCTACCTTTTCTGCAAACGCCGTGAATGGGTAACCTGCGCTCTCAAGCGTCTCTAGGGCGCCCATTCCTGCACCTGCTGATTTTATATAGCTTAGTGGAGTTGCGCCTGAAAGAAGCACATTAGCGCCTTCTACAACCGCTGTGGCTGCGGATGTGGCGGATGTTACCACTCCTGTGGCTGCGGATGTTACTACTGATGTAGCGGCACTTGTTGCCATACTTGTGGCTGCCGATGTGGCAGCGCTTGTAGCCATACTTGTGGCTGCGGATGTTGCTACTGACGTGGCTGCTGATGTTGCCATACTTGTGGCAGCCGATGTTGCTGCACTAACTGTTGGATAAATCACAGACTCTGATAAAAGGAAGCGCGGGGTTGCATAACGAGTCATGGCTGAGGCAAATGAGAACATAACAAATAGACGCCCTCCAATTGCCGGATTGGCAAAGTTATTCCCGAGTCCTCCAAACGCCATTTTACACACTGCAATTGCAAAAATTGATGCGATAATCGGCACGTAAAGGGGTACTTCAGAGCTTAAATTAAGCGCGATGAGTAGGCCTGTTACTACGGCAGATAGATCCTTGATTGACTCCGTGTTGTGCTTTAAAAACTTGTCTATTAGGAACTCAGTAAGCACTGATGCAAGCATAGCTGTTACTATCACAATAGCGGCCTTGTAGCCGAACGATATAATTCCCCAAATAGTCGTTGGAAGAAGCGCGATTATCACGTATAGCATTATAGTTTGAACGCTTCTGCTCTTCTTACTGTGTATATGTGGACTTGCAGAAATATGAATATGAGGTTCCGTCATTTGCTCATCCTCCCCATTTTCTTTCCGAATTTAAAGCCTTGTACAAGGTCGATGTTGCTTGGACAGATAAATTCACAGCATCCGCATTCCCTGCAGTCCATGAGGTTTTCATCCATAGCCTCCTGGTACTTTCCAGCTTTTATGAGCTTAAATAAGCGCGTAGGAAGAAGATGCATCGGGCATGCGTTCACGCACCTTCCGCATGAGATACACGGCGTGCTCTTTGCATTGTACGCCTTTTTAAGGAAGGTGAGCCCTGATGTTGTTTTAACTACAGGCGTCTCTGTGTTAAAGAACGAGAAGCCCATCATTGGACCTCCTGATATCATCTTTTCAGGATCCTCGATAAATCCGTCTGAAAATCTGATTAGATCCTCAGCTGTTGCACCAAGCGGAGAGAGTACATTTTTTGGCGTTTTGATGGCATCCCCTGTTACAGAAACAACCCTCTCCATAAGTGGCTTTTGCTTGTAAATTGCCTCATAAACCGCATAGCAAGTGCCAAGATTGGATATTATAACTCCTGCATCTAAAGGAAACTTTCCTGATGGCACCTCGCGCTTTGTGAGCACTTTTACAAGGTTCTTTTCATCGCCTTGTGGGTACTTTGTTTTGAGCACCTTCACATCTATTTGAACGTTATTCTGAGTCATCAATTCACGGTTGTTATCGAGTGCTTTATCAACTTTATCAAGCGCATCGGATTTATTATCTTCAAGTGCTAAAAATACGCTCCTTACGCTAAGGATCTTTGCACATTCAATAATGCCTTTTATACATTCATCAGCCTTCTCGATCAGGAGGCGGTAGTCTGCACAGAGACACGGCTCACATTCGGATGCATTTACAATGAAGAATTCGCATTTTTTATCATTAGGTATGCTGTACTTGATGTGCGTTGGGAACCCGGCTCCTCCCATCCCTACTATGCCTGCGCTTTTTATCATCTCAAGCGGCGTCTGGTTTTGGTCAATTTTTACAAAGTCGTCATCGCCTGGGATCTTTCCAGGATTGTCTGTTTTAATCACAACTGCAGGCGATTCTATGCTCTGTGGAAGTGTTATTGATATCACCTCGGCAATTGTTCCGTCTGCAGGGCTTACGATGATGTTGCCTATAGCTCCACTTGGGGTTGCAATCACCTCGCCTCGCCTCACTTTATCGCCCACTTCTTTTGTTAAAACGCTGGGCTTTCCTGTGCCCTGAGAGAGTGCTATGATGAGTTTTTCCGGATATGGCAATCTCTCTATACTCTTATCTTTGTTGTAGTGCTTTGCATCGTTTGGATGCACACCACCCTTAAAGGTTAGTTTCTTATTATTCTGTCGCAAGACAAAACTCCTCCTATGATAATTATATACCATTTAAGCAAAATACGGCGTGAAATTATCCTTAATTTTTAGATGATAATCCTATATAATATAAGAATGAATGTTCTAATGGTTACAAGCGAGGCTGTTCCGTTCTTTAAAACAGGCGGACTTGCTGATATGGTTACTTCTCTTTCAAGCGCCCTGTTGAAAAATGGGGACGATGTTAGAATCGTTATGCCCCTATACGATGAGGATAATCAGAAATTCTCAGTTGAACTCATGGGAGCAGCCGACATTGATCTTCCCCATAGCACCGAGACTATAGGGCTTGGAAAGGCTCTTGATGGCGCTCTCACCTACTACTTCATCCTCCACCCCATCTGGGGCAAGAGAAAGGGTATCTATGGCGATGAGAACGGCGAATACGACGATACTCTTAAGCGCCAGATGATATTCACAAAGGGAATCGAAAAGCTCATATCATACGCGAATTTTAAGCCTGATGTGATACATGCTCACGACTGGATGACAGGTCTTGTGCCATACTACTTCAAAAAAAGCTACAAAACAGTATTTACAATTCATAACATAGGCTATCAGGGCAAAACCTCAGCATTCGATGCAGCCCCAATTGGATTTGTACTCGATGAGTCATCGCTTGAGAGGGAAAACGACGGCTCCCTCATGATAAACTCGCTTAAAAGCGCTATCCTCAACGCCACGGCCATCACCACAGTAAGCCCATCCTACTCAAAGGAGATCCTCACACCGCAGTTTGGCGAAGGGCTCGAGGGCTACCTAAAACTACGTGAAAACTCACTGTTTGGCATACTCAACGGCATCGATGAGACCGTATGGAATCCATCAAATGACAAGGAGATTAAGCACACATACAGCATCAAGGATATGAGCGGCAAAGAAAAGTGCAAAAAAGCTGTACTTAAGGAGTTCGGCTTTGATGAGAACGACAAACGCCCTCTTATCGCTATAATTTCACGCTTAGCATGGCAAAAAGGGTTCTTTGAGGTGTTAAAAGGCGAGGGTGATAGCGCAATTGAAAATATACTCTCTGAGAATTCCTGCCTCTTTGCTGTAATAGGCACTGGGGATAAGGAGCTTGAAGGGCGATTTAATAGTCTTTCGGCAAAATACAGCAACCTCTCGTTTAAGAACATGTTCTCAAACAGCCTTTCTCACCTGCTTGAAGCGGGATCTGACTTCTTCTTCATGCCAAGCGTATACGAGCCATGCGGACTTAATCAGATGTACAGTCTAAAATACGGAAGCGTTCCTATAGTCAACTCCACAGGCGGTCTTAAAGACACCGTAATCGATGCATCAATGGGCGCAAAGGCAAACGGATTTGTTATGGATAACCTTGATAAGGAGACAATCAAAAATACACTACACAGGGCAATTATGTGTTATACTAACAATAAGGAGTATGCTACCTTACAGAAGAATGGTATGAAGGCATCGTTCTCTTGGGATAATGGAGCTAAAGAGTACGAGGCTGTATATAAAAGCATTATAAAGAAATGATAGCGCACTCCTTTAAGGAGTGTATTTATGAAAACTACAAAAATGATTGCTGTAATTCTTGGTGGAGGTAAAGGGACACGACTCTATCCACTCACCAAAGATAGGAGCAAGCCTGCTGTACCTTTTGCAGGTAAATACCGACTTGTTGATATTCCAATTTCAAACTGTATCAACAGCGGATACAATGTAATATACCTACTCACTCAGTTCAACTCAGCATCCCTTCATCATCACATATCAAAGACATACACGTTCGATAGCTTTGGAGATGGATTTGTTGAGCTTCTTGCCGCAGAACAGACTCCACAGAGCTCATCATGGTATCAGGGAACAGCAGACGCAGTGAGGAAGAATCTCAAGCACTTTAGCAGTCCAAACGCTGAATACTGCCTACTGCTCTCAGGTGACCAGCTATACCGCATGGATTTTAACGACATGCTTGCTCATCACATCAAAACCGGGGCTGAAATAACGATTGCAGGAAAGACAATCTCACGTGCAGAGGCCACCGGTCTTGGCGTAATTGGCGCATCATCCACATCAAGAATCACTAAGTTTGTGGAAAAACCATCGCCTGATGCTGACATTTCCGACCTCAGAACAAACGAGAAGTTCCTGAAGGCAAGCCTTAATCAGGAGCTTAACGAAAAGAACGAATACATCGCATCCATGGGTATTTACATCTTCAATATGAAGACGCTATACGAGGTTCTAGACAACGATAAAGACGATTTTGGTAAGGAAATCATTCCAGACTCGATTAAGAATCGCCACGTATCTTGTTACCTCTTTGACGGCTTCTGGGAAGACATTGGAACAATCAAGGCATTCTACAATCTACATCAGAGCCTTGTGTCCATCGATCCACCGTTTAACTTCTACGATGAAAAGAACCCAATTTATACTCATAGGCGCTTCTTGCCAGCAACAAAGATCAACATGTGTAACTTCGTCTCATCCCTTGCCGCGGAAGGATCTATTATCACAAACGCAAGCGTACATAACTCAATCATCGGTGTTAGAATGGTCGTTGAAAAGTACTCATCGCTTGACGGCGTATACTGTATGGGTGCAAACTGGTACGAAACCAAGCAGGATAAGCAGGCCAACCGTGAAAATGGCATCCCTAACCTTGGAATCGGTGAAAACACTCACATTGCACGCGCTATTGTCGATATGAATGCGAGAATCGGCGACAACTGTAGAATCGGTGTGGATCCAATCGACCGCAAAGACGGCGACTACGAGAATTACTCAATCAGAGATGGCATCATCGTGATTCATAAGGGTGCAGTGATACCAAACGGCACCGTAATTTAATGGGATTTAGTCAAACTTTTAATCCCTACAGATTACAACGCCATCCTTCTGAATTTCAATCTCCATTCCATCCTTTACGTAGTTGAGGAAATCCTCGCCAAGCCTATCCACCGTAGGCATGCTGTTTGGAGTCCAGACTGCAGAGAGTATCGCCCCTGCTGCTGCAAGTGAATCGATATTTTTTGAGAATAGAAGCGCACCTGGATTACAGTTTGTAAACGCAGCGTTGTAGAGAACCATTCCGCCTGTAGTAGACCCGATTGTTTCAGGAAGGCATAGTGCCACGCCTACTGTACTCTTGCCGTAGAGATCCTTGTTGTTTTGGTCTGTGCAAATATTCTTGCCCTTCTTACAGTTTTTGTATGATGCAAGCGTATTAAAGCCAGAGTGTGATACAAGGGCCTTGAACTTGCCCTCGCCTTCAATTACAACTCGTCCTTTGAATGTCTTTTCCATTACGCCCTCCTTGTGATTTTCTCTACAATCTCATCGTCTGTATAGTAGCGCGATGAGGTGTAGGTTCTAAGCTTGTTTGAATTGGTAATCACCGGCTTTTTTGCAGCAAGTGGGTTGTTCATATACATGAGTGGACAGATTGGTGAGAGTATCACGCCCATTTCATCAAGCACGCGTGACTTCTCAGTCTGCCTGAACTTTGTAATGACACCAGGGGATGCAGTAAACACAGTTGGAATAGTCACCTTAGCCTCTCCGCTCTTTTTAAGAGCTGCCTTGAGTTTATCAGTCCAGATTGACACCTCATCGTACGTCATGTGTGGACATCCCATAAAGCAGAGCTTTGGAGTGGCGTTTTTATCCTTCCAGATTACAGGGTATGAGTTCTTTATGCGCTCAAGTTCAGCATCATCGATCACGTAGGTTTTTGCATCAGGAAGTATTAAGCTTTCGCCCTCGTCGATTGCCTCAGGCGTCACTCCCTCGATGTGGTAGAGACCTACAGAGCCGTTTGACGCACTTGCAGCGCCAAAGTTCTTAAGAAAGATTATTGTGGATGAGTCGCTTGTATCCTTAAGGTACTTTGATAGTCCTTTTATATATGGAACGTCTTCGATTACCTTCATTCCAACAGCGGAACCGAGTAACTGAGCCTCAGGAAGTGATGAGATTTGAACATCGATCACCCACTTTGCTTTACGCCCCTCATCCGTTAGGAGTCCAAAGTATGGAACGTATCCCACAATCGAGCCGAACATCTCGATTATCCCTGAGTTTCTGTTGCAACGTGCGCCTAGTACCGAGTTTGCGTAGTTCACTGCGCTAGACTCAGCCCACGACAGAATATCGCCCTTCTTTGGCGTGTTGCCAACCTCCTCAAGGTACGATGTACATGTGAAGTCGGAATCGAGCCTGAGCCCTACCTTTTTAAGCTGTTCCTCGTAGTGCTTTTGAGGTCCGTACATCACTTTGAACACTATGTTTTCAAGGAACGTCTTAGGCACGTTCTTGTCGCATGGTCGTGGATCTGCTGTGAACTTCTGCATGGATACTAGATTCGCATCTATGAGTTCATCCATGAGGCCGCCTATCGCATCCTTGATCACGCTGACTCCAAAGCTTGTGACTATGTGTCCGTATGTGCTTGTTACCTTCACAAGTTTTTCGGCTCCAAACACGTCGCCATACATCACGAGCGTCTTTAGGATCTTTGCCATCACAGGGCCTTTTGATCCATCAAGAATTGCCTTCTGTTCTTCGTTTAATGTCATATCGAACTCCTTAGATTCGCATAGCTACATCCCATGCGTTCCAAATTACTGTGCGTAGGTTTCCAACCTTCTTTGCATCCCCTACAAGCACGCCCTGAGTGAGCGGATGCGGTTTGTATCCCATTGCGAGTATCACGTTATCAACCTCAATTTCGGATAGCTTACCGCTCTTGTCCTTAACCACTATGCTGTTATCCTTAACTTCAACAAGCGTCGTTTCAAGATGAGTCTCTACGTTATGAAGCTTAAAGTAGTCCCTAAGGTATGATGAGTTTGCAAGGCAAACCCCTTTCTGAGCGATAAGGTCGTTCTTCATTTCAATGATGATTGGGGTCTTGCCTTTTAAATGTAGATCCAGGGCGATCTCTGAGCCCGTAAGTCCTCCTCCGATCACTGCAACCCTATCTTTTACCTCAGTGCCTAGTAGGTAATCCACAGCATCAATTGCCTTTTCTATGCCTTTGATGGATCGAGGTGCAATCTTTGATGATCCTGTTGCAATGATAATCTCATCAGCCTTGATTGTCGAGATGTCCTTTATCTCTTCGCCAAGCCTTACGTTAATGTTAAGATCCTTCATCTGTTTGTTGTACCACTTGAGTAGATCCCTGTCTTTCTCCTTAAACGATGGAGTTGATGCTGCGTTAAATACACCGCCAAGCTTACTTGACTTCTCGTAGATTGTAACTCCGTGGCCACGTAGGGCAAGTACACGTGCCGTTTCCATTCCTCCGATTCCACCGCCGATAATCGCGATGTTCTTTGGATGCTTTGTTCTGACGATCTTATACTTCTTACTCTGCATAGTCTCAGGATTGAGTGCACAGCGTGCCATACCAGCGTTGTCTCTGAGGCTCTGATCGTTTCCGACTCCTTTATAATGCGCCATGTTAAAACATGCGTTGTGGCAGCAGATACATGGGCGGATGTCGCTCTCTCTATCCTCGATTGTCTTTGTTACCCACTCAGGATCCGTAAGGAACTGGCGTGCTCTTCCAACAGCGTCGATCTTACCCTCTTGTATAGCCTTTGATGCCACGCTCATATTCATTCTTCCTGCAACCACAACAGGGATATTCACATGCTTTTTGACCTCTTCTGCAACATCAAGGTTACAGTTTTCACCCATGTATACAGGTGGATGTGCCCAGTACCATGCATCGTATGTTCCGTTGTCGCAGTTGAGCATGTCGTAGCCTGCTTCTTCAAAGAACTTTGCAGCCTTGATACCCTCATCAAGATCACGGCCGACCTCTGTGTACTCCTCTCCAGGGAGTGCGCCCTCTCCGAACCCCTTTGTTTTTGATACAATGCTGTATCGTAGAGATACAGGGAAGTCCTTTCCACATTCCTTTTTGATTGATTCTACAATCTCTTTTGGAAGCCTGTAGCGGTTCTCGAAGCTTCCGCCGTATTCATCAGTACGCTGGTTTGTGTACTTCATTGTGAACTGATCAAGAAGATATCCCTCGTGTACTGCGTGTACCTCGATTCCATCCACTCCTGCATCCTTACAGAGCTTTGAGATGCGCCCGAACGCCATTACGATTCTATCGATCTCCTTCTTGGTCATTGGACGCGACATACAGCTGTCGTCCCAACGGTTTGGTGTGTTTGATGCGGATGCTGTGAGGTAATCTACGTCGAGTATAGGTTTTAGTATTGTTCCGAGTGCCTTGTTGTGTATTGCGTCGATCATCAGCTTGTTGATTGCAAGTGATCGTCCAAAGCCTGCTGTTAACTGAATGAACATTTTTGCACCAGTCTTATGGAACTTATCCATAAAGGTGCGAAGAGCATCGTACTTTTTCTGACCATTGTAGAGCCACGAGCCGAATAGAATGTCCCTGATTGGGGCAATACCAGGCAAGATTAGGCCTACGTTGTTCTCTGCCCTTTTTAATAAAAAGGCAGCAGCCTCTTTGTCGAAGTGATTCTTTTCCATCCACCCGAAAATCGAGGTGCCACCCATGCTTGTCATGACGATTCTGTTCTTTATTTCAACATCGCCAATCTTCCATGGGGTTAATAACGCTTCGTATTCTTTCTTCATACTAGTATTATACCCCGTGGATTTTTTTATTCAAAACTTAAATGCGTTTTACACGCTAAAATTGCCTCATTTTGAGCTGGTTACATATCCAAAAGTATTGGAATGTACTCTTTTCTCTCGCTGAACTCCTCGCGTTTTCCGTCGTTCCAGTTCTGTACAGGGCGGTAGTATCCTGTGATTCTTGAGTAGACTTCTGTCTTCTCTCCGCAATGTGGGCATGTGAACTCTTCACCTGTGATGTATCCGTGCTCCTTACAGATTGAGTAGGTTGGTGAGATTGTGAAGTATGGCAAACGATAGTTCTCTGCGATTGTACGTACAAGGAGCGCAGCCTGTTGCCATCCTGAGAGCTTCTCTCCAAGGAAGGTATGGAACACTGTTCCTGATGTATAAAGCGTCTGTAGTGAATCCTGATGCGCCAGGGCTGCAAATACATCGTCTGTGTATCCAACAGGAAGATGTGATGAGTTTGTGTAGTATGGAGCACCGTCCGCCTTCATACATGCTGTGATGATGTCAGGATACTTTGCTCTGTCGTGCTTTGCCAGGCGATACGATGTGCTCTCTGCAGGAGTTGCCTCAAGGTTGAATAGGTTACCGTATCTCTCCTGATAGATTGTAAGGCGATCCCTCATGTGGTTGAGAACTTCCTCTGCAAATTCCTTACCCTCTTTTGTTGCGATGTTCTTTCTTATAAATGATGCGTTAAGGAGTGCCTCATTCATGCCCACAAGACCGATTGTAGAGAAGTGATTGTGGAATGATCCAAGATAGTGCTTTGTATATGGATATAGTCCCTTTTCAAGAAGTTCTGAGATGAACTTTCTCTTAATCTCGAGGCTCTCTGCAGCCTTATCCATAAGCGAGTCGAGGCGTGAGAAGAACTCATCCTTAGTCTTAGAAAGGTAACCGATACGTGGAAGATTGATTGTAACAACGCCAACTGAACCTGTGCTCTCACCTGAGCCAAAGTAACCGCCCGACTTCTTTCTGAGCTCTCTTAAGTCAAGGCGAAGACGGCAACACATCGATCTTACATCGCTTGGCTTCATGTCGCTGTTGATGTAGTTTGAGAAGTAGGGAGTGCCGTATTTTGCTGTCATCTCGAATAGTAAGCGGTTGTTCTCAGTGTCGCTCCAGTCGAAGTCCTCTGTGATCGAGTACGTTGGGATTGGATACTGAAAGCCTCTGCCGTTTGCGTCTCCTTCAATCATGATCTCGATGAATGCCTTGTTGAGCATGTCCATCTCTTTCTGGCAATCCTTGTATTTGTATGGCATCAGCTTTCCGCCTACGATTGCGTATTCTTCTGCAAGGTCGTTTGGTACCCTCCAGTCCAAAGTTACGTTTGTAAATGGTGCCTGTGAGCCCCAGCGTGATGGCGTATTAACGCCGAAGATGAAGGTCTGAATGCACTGCTTCACCTGCCCGTATGAAAGTTTATCCTCTTTTACAAATGGGGCAAGATATGTATCAAACGAGGAGAAAGCCTGTGCTCCTGCCCATTCGTTCTGC
>CAMDZB010000024.1 GCA_945910645.1 uncultured Spirochaetaceae bacterium
ATTCTCTGGCAGTTACAGCCTCATAAGATACTTCATCTCGGGAGTGCTTTCTGTGATGTTCCTGTACTACTCGCCAAGCAAGCTTGAGAAGTTCATGAACTACGTGCTTGTATTCGTACTCGATCAGTTCATCACGCTTGTGACGCTTGCAATGGAAGGATTTGCGTTTAAGAGCGTACTTCTTGGCGTATTTGTAGCAGCGATAGTGTTTATAATCGGACAGGTGCTTGTAGTGCTTTTCTCACTTATACTTGAAAAGGTACTCAACCTGCCAACGCCTAGTAGACTTACAGAGCTCTACAATCACAAGACGCCACTTATGGAGAAGTTTGAGCAGACATGCCCAGGTTCATACGACCACGTTATGGCTGTAGAAAAGCTTGCTGAAGCTGCAAGTGATGAACTTCACTTCAATACGCCTCTTGTTAAACTTGCAAGTTTGTATCATGACATTGGTAAGATGGAGCATCCGCTTTACTTTGTAGAAAACCAGACTGAGGGGAATAAACACGATGACATCTCAACAGAGCTATCTGTAGCCATGATACGATCGCACGTGACTCTCGGGGTTAAGATGGCTCGTGATGCGCACCTTCCTCAGGAGGTCATCGACATCATCGGTCAGCACCATGGAAACGATACAATCAACTACTTCTATTACGAGGCTCAGCGCAATATGGAGACTCAGGGTGGCCAGAAGGAAGACGTAAACGAATCTGACTACGCCTATAGGGCTGAACCTCCAGAGACGCGCGAGGCAGCACTTGTGATGCTTGCGGATATCTCTGAGGCTGCCACAAGGAGTGCAAAGAAGTCATTCAGAATGAAGAATGAGGTTCTTAACGAAGAAGCTATACACAAGATTCTAAATGGGCTATTCCTCAGCAAGATCAAGAACGGCCAGCTTACTGACTCAGGGCTCACCCTCGGCGATATGGCAACGATTGAGGATGTCTTTACAACAAAGCTTGTGGGTATCAACCATTCACGAATCGAATATAAGAAGCCTGATGAAAAGTAACCTAACAGTTGATGTATCATTCTTAGACGAAGAGTACGCCTCATTGCTCTCTGAGGATGAGATTAAGCGTATAGTTGAAGAGACGTATGAAAGAGCGCGCTCTCTATCACGCTTGAAGGATAAGACGCAGAAAGATGTGCTTCTATCCGTCACAATCGCAGATGATGAACTTGTACACACACTTAATAAAGAGTATCGCAACATCGATTCACCAACCGACGTGCTTTCATTTGCATTTGATGATGATGAGACACAATGTGGCGTGGTCAGGAGCCTTGGCGATATTATAATCTCATACCCGTGTATTTTCAGAAATGGAGAGGAGTTCTCAGAGGATGCAAAGACGGAGGAAGCGCGCCTACTTATTCACGGCACCTTGCATCTTTTAGGGTTTGACCATAAAACTAATGATTTTCAAACGGAAAATATGTTATTATTTCAAGAGACATTGTTAAAGGAAATAGAGCGATGAAGAAAGCAATAATTTTTATGTTAGTAATACTTCTATCCGTCTGTACTCTCTTTGCAGCAGAGATCCAGGGTGTGGGGTATGGCGCAAGCCTTGATGAGGCAAAGCTCAACGCATCAAATAAGCTCATCGAGAGGATCAAGAGTGAGATATTCAGAAACGATCCTGTAGCACTCGAGGAGTTCAATCCTGATGACTTTACGCCAAGCTTCAGCTATTCAGACTTGATCGTTACAGGCTCATCAAAGCCAGGTGAAAGCTTTAGAATCATCGCATATTTCGACAGTAGCGCAATCAGGGACTTCCTCAATAGAAGGGCAGAGAATGCCTTAAAAGAGTCAAAGTCTATTCCTGTACCTCCTTCAACTCCTGATGCAGGCACAAGGACTCTTGGAGACTATCCACCTCAGCCTGAGGTGGGGGCAACAGCTGTAATTACAAGAGATGATACGGATAACACCGCAAATACAGATGAAAAGTCAGATACAGTATCACTTACGACAATACAACCATCAAACAGTGTAAACGCTGTATCAATGCCTCAATCATACACATCAGAGTCTAAGCGTTCATACGAGGACTTCCTACTCTCATACAGCGCAAATGAGGATGAGAGAAGGCGTGCAGAGGAAGAGCGCATCCGTAAGGAGATTTATGAGAATGAGAGGAACTCACGCATGTTTAAACTCACATGGCAGCTTGGTGGTAGCTTGCTATTCCCAATAACGAAGAATCCAATATCTACAACTGATAACGATAAAACTTATATTACAAACGCATATGGAATTCAGGCAGGAATTGGAACCATAATCAACAACAACATCCTTGTGATGTTCAGTGCCATTCCAACCTTTGCAACTAAGCGAATAGTACCAAATGATCAAACAGCAAAGACAAAGACGTCAACTGGATACGATTGTACATTCCTTGATCTTGCGCTTGCTTACCGCTTCAAATGGAACACAACAGACCTCTATGCAGGTGTTTCTGGAGGCTTTGCAGCAGACACAGCAAAGCATTTCTACATAATGCCACAGCTTCGTCTTGGACTTCAATTTGACGCGTTCCGCCCGGTGTTTGATTCTGCAGATCTCACCATTGGTGCAAAGTATACATTCGACACTAAGATTTGGAGCATTGGAGTTTATATCAGCCTCATTGGTATTTATTGATTTAAAGGCGCATTTTATTGTATATTAAGTGCTTATGAAGGCTAGTAAAAGAAGAGTCGTTGTAACAGGTATTGGAGTTGTCAGCCCGATTGGTATTGGCGCATCAGCATTCTGGGACTCAGTTAAAAAAGGAACAAACGGCATTGATAATATAACATTATTCGATGCATCAGATATAAAAGTTAAGCTTAACGCAGAGGTTAAGAACTTTGATCCAAAGGAGTATCTTGACCCTCGTTCTGCACGTCGTCTTGAACGCTTCACGCAGTTCGCGGTAGTCGCGGCAAACGAGGCCATGAAGGACAGCCGCATCGATATGGAAAAAGAAGATCCATACAGAATCGGCGTCTCGGTAGGTTCAGGCGTTGGAAGCATACAAATCATTTCAAAAAACGTATTAAGTCTCGATAAAATAGGCCCTCGAGGAGTTGAACCTCTACTTATTCCATCGCTTCTTACAAATATGGCTGCAGGCAACATCGCTATTGCTCATAACCTCAGGGGTAAGAACATAAACGTAGCAGCAGCATGCGCAACGGGTGGACTCTCAATAGGTGAGGCATTCAGAAGCATCCAATATGGAGATGCTGACGTGATGCTTGCAGGAGGCACAGAGGCTCCACATACCAAAATCGGTACCATCGCATTTGCAGCCTTAGGTGCAGAAACAACAGCAAGTGATAAGAACCGTGCATCAATTCCATTCGATAAGGAGAGAAGCGGTTTTGTGATGGGAGAAGGCGCAGGGGTTGTAGTCCTTGAAGAGCTTGAGAGAGCTAAGAAGAGAGGAGCAAAGATCTACGCGGAGGTTATAGGCTATGGTGCAACATCGGATGCATACCACATCACAGCGCCACGAGATGATGCATCGTCAACAATCAAGGCGATAGAGCTTGCACTCGAGGATGCGGGCGTGGATGGAAACGTTGTTGATTACATCAACGCACATGGAACGTCAACAAAATACAACGACCTCTATGAGACTATCGCAATTAAAACAGTATTTAAAGAGCATGCAAAAGACATAAGAATCAACTCAACCAAATCTATGATTGGTCACCTTATGGGGGCAGCAGGAGGAGTTGAGTTCGTCACTACAGTCTTAAGCGTGCAAAACGACTTTGTACATCAAACTATCAACCACAAAGTGGATGATGAAGAGCTCACATTGAACTACATGTTTGATGGGGGCGAAAATTGCCGTGTGAACTACGCAATATCAAACAGCTTTGGCTTTGGCGGTCACAACGCAACCCTACTTATTAAAAAATTTGATGAATAATTAAAGGAGAAAATATTTATGCTTAAGACATGTGCTAGCATACAGAGCTTCTGTTGCTATACAAAGGTAGGACTTGCTCTTGCATTCCCAACTCTTGAAGCTATGGGCGTAGAATGTGCTCCAGTTCCAAGCTGTTTGTTGTCAACTGAAGTTCACGGTTATGGAGATTTCTACATTCGCTCTTGTACGGATGATATGAAAGCTACATTCACACACTGGAACAGAGAGAATCTCAAGTGGGATTCAATCTACACTGGCTTTCTAAGTGATCCAAATCAGGTTGATGTGATTATCGACTTTGTAAAGACGCATCCTGAAGCACTAATTATGATCGATCCTGCATTTGCAGATGATGGCCATATCTACACAGGTCTTTCTATGGATCTTGTTGAGAAGATGAAGAAGCTCCTCAGCGTTGCAGATATCACAGTACCAAATCCAACAGAGGCATGTTTCCTACTCAATAAGCCACAGAAGGAGATCATGACAACTGATGAAGCTGTAGCTTTAACAAAAGAGCTCCTAACTCTTGGACCAAAGATGGCTGTGATGACAAGCGTAAATCTCTCTGATAAAGACCCTAACATGTGTTACATCATCTCTGCAGACAAGAACGGAAGCTATATCATTTCTCATAAGAAATACCACAAAATGCAGCACGGCACAGGTGACCTATTCGCAAGCGTATTGCTCGCATCACTGCTTCACGGTAAGAGCATGAAGGATGCCACTCAGTTTGCAGGCAACATGGTATATCTTGCACTTGAGAGAACAGACAAGGCTAAGTATACAAACGATGGCCATGGAGTTCAGAGCATTACAGTATTTCCTGAGATTCTTGATGAGAACAGGAAGTTCTTCACAGAGTAATTTAAGCGATTTTAAACAATCTTACTTTTCTTGTAAGATATCAATTTATCGGCAAGGTTGGTGATCAGAGACTTGTTCTCATCGATTACAGCCTTGCCCATCATAGTTAATCTATTGAGAGTGAGAGGAGAGATGTCATCCATTTTGATGCTCTCCTCTTTGTTGTTATGGTATTCAATTCTAATGTAGTCAAGGTCTGGAAGCACGTTTGCAAGCGCTGATATGTTCTCATACGATGCGCTGTGGTAAAGCGTCTGGATTGGAAGGTTACCCTTTGAGAAGTCGAGCCACGAGAACGATCCTGAGTCCTGGTTGAACGTGGGCTTCTTTCTGAAATTGCCAATTGAAATCACGTGTATGCGTTTGCGTTTAGGGTAGAGTTCCTTTGCCTTTGCGTATGCCCAGAGTGTTGGGTTGTTTGCAATCACGCCACCGTCGATTAAGCAGTACTTTTTATCATCAGTTTTAAGCGTAAATGGTGGGTAGTATGTTGGAGCTGCAGTTGTAGCCATGGCAGCATCTTTAAGCTTCATACAAGGGGTTGAGGTCTTATCCATTGGGAACGGAGTTGAATTTTCAATGTCGTAGCTCATCAGAAGTGCGTTTGTAGTAAGTGAGTTAAAGGTGTCGTCTTTAAAAACCTCATCAAAGTATTTCAACATTCCATCGATGCTGTATTTATCTTTAAGTAGGCGCTCAAAAAAACTTTTAGGATGAGGGAAGAATATCCCATTCTTATGAAGATAAAGGCATGTGATATCGTTTGTGCTTATTGAATTTTTCTTTGTAAGACAGAGTGTTATAAGTCCGCCTGTTGATGTTCCTGCAACAAGGTCAAAGTAAGATGAGAGAGGCGCATCCCCATTCTTGCTTTTTAATATCTTATCAAGCTCTTCAATAACGTATGCGGAGATCAGCCCTTTGATGCCACCTCCATCCACAGCAAGCACCCATACATCCTGAGGCTCAACTGGTTTACGTACTATAGCTTGAGGCTCAGGAAGGCTTTTAACTTCATCCTTGCGTTTGAAAAATGATAGCAGCTTTTGGATAAACTCAAGAATATTCATATCAGTTTAGAATGAATTTAGCGCCGTTACCTAACTCAAAATGACCCTTACCTGTGCCAACCTCGAAGTGCTTCTTTGCAATTCCGAGGTCTACAAGGTTGAACTGATTCATATCGTCATCGCTTTCTTCTACGCTCATTGTAACCGTATTGTCGTTTGCGTTGTAGTTAACCATAGGGTTTTGTGAATTCATTGCACTTGGCGCTTCAACTACAGCTTCAAGGCCGTAGTCAATCCATTTTGGATATTCGCGAACGGATACCATCTTACCGATTGACTCAAGGTCTACTTCTTCCTCATCCTTTTCAATTGTGATTCTATCAGAGAGTGGCTTTCTGTCTCTATTTGTGATTGCTTTGTTCTCAACAAGGTTGTATGTGTTACCAACAAGGATTAAACAGACGAGCTCTTCGCCCTCAGGAACCTCGATAACCCTATGGAAGTCCCCTCCAACCCAGCATGTTCCGAGGTCTCTGCTTACGAGGTTGAGTACAATCTCTTCGCCGTAGTAACCAACCTTTTCCTTAAGATCTTCATCGCCCTTTATGCCTTTCATCACAAGCATTGATCTTACGTTTGAGAAGCGAGGGAAGGATGCGCTGTCTACGATGTCCTTGTTGTCTTCGATAAACTCAATAGTTAATCTTGATTTGTAGTTTACTTCTTCCACGAGTTTATTGATGAGCTCTTTAGACTCAGTTGTAAGTGGAATGGGGGAGAAGTCCCTTACGGCCTCCCTTGCGCTTATGGCAGCCTTAAGGCTTACTGATCTCTCATATGAAAAACACGATACTATAAGTGTTGTCATTAGTATTAATACCAGTATAACTGACTTGTTTCTTTTACTCATAAAATCCTCGTTTTTAGAACAACATATTTATAATAATGTTTTCTTTAATTATATTCAAATTCCGACTTAATGCATCAAAGCACCTGAACACGTGGTATCAGATGATGAGCTCCTGTGCCTTCACAAGCGTTGCGTATTCGCCCCCAAGCGCTAGAAGTTCATCATGCGTTCCCATCTCCTTGATAACACCGTTGTTGATCACAGCGATTCTATCTGCATGTCGTATGGTTGAAAGACGGTGTGCAATCACAATGGATGTACGGTGTTCAGAGAGTTTTTCGAACGTCTTTTGAATCTTGTATTCAGTCACGCTGTCGAGTGCCGATGTTGCCTCATCGAGTATGAGAATGGGTGGATTCTTAAGAAAGATTCGAGCAATCGCGATTCGTTGTTTCTGACCACCAGAGAGACGCACTCCGCGCTCTCCAACGTTTGTTTTAAATCCATTAGGCATATTCATGATATCATCATAAATCTCGGCTTCCTTGGCCGCCTTTATGATTTCCTCATCCGTTGCATCAAGTTTTCCGTAGCGTATGTTATCCTCAATCGTACCTGCAAAGAGGAATACATCCTGTGAGATGATACCAATGCACTCATGAAGCGATTTCTGCGTTACATCCTTGATGTTATGCCCATCGATATAAATATTGCCCTTGCTAGCCTCGTAGAAGCGTGAAATAAGGGATGCAAGCGTTGTTTTACCGCCACCCGATGACCCCACTATCGCAAGCATCTCACCATCGTGAATACTAAGTGAAATGTCCTTGATAACCTCATTGTCGTTTGAGTATGAGAACGAAACATCCTTAAGTTCAACATTGCCCTTAACGTTCTTAAGCTCCTCTGCATCCTCTCTGTCGTTGATGGAAGGGGATACGCTCATAAGCTCATTGTAGCGTCTGAGTCCTGCAGTACCGCTTGTGATTAGTTCCATTGTTACGGCAAGACGCCTCACAGGGCTTACGAATGTTGTGATGTAAAGTGAGAATGTGATGAGGTCAACAAGGCTCATTTTACCACGCATGATAAGCGCACCACCTACAGCAATTATGATGGCCGTGAGGGCACAGAGGAAGAACTCAATCGATGAATTGAATAGTCCCATTGCCTTATAGAATGCGTATTTTGAGAGCCTGTATCTATTGCTTGCAGAGTCGAATTTCTCAAGTTCAATCTCTTCATTTGCAAATGCTTTTGCAGTCCTGAAGCTCGATAATGCGCTCTCAAACTCAGTATTGATATGAGAGGTGCTCTCCTTAACCTTTCTGGATGTAAGGCTCATGTTGCGCCTTGATGAGAGCACAATGAATAGCGAAATTGGCACCATTATTGCTATAACAAGCGCCAGATGCCACTCAATCGAGAACATGATAGAAAGTGCGCCTATGATGGTTACCGTTGATATAAAAATATCTTCAGGAGCATGGTGAGCCATCTCTGTGATATCAAAAAGGTCGGTTGTAAGGCGTGAAAGGAGTGCCCCTGTCCTCCTTTCATCGAAGAACGAGAAGCTCTGCTTTTGAATGTGGCAGAATAGCGTATGTCTCATGTCTGACTCTACAAGCACGCCAAAGCTATGACCCCAATACCACATTACGTAGTTGAGAAGCGAGCGGATGATGTATGCTGCAAAGACGCATATCATAACAGTCCAAAACATCCTCCATGCGTTTTGAGGTATAAGCGTGTAGAGACACCATCTTGTAATCATCGGGAACACAAGGTCGATTATAGCCACCATTAAGGCAGCTATAATATCGATAATAAACAGTTTAATGTGTTTTCTAAAAAAATGTAGTAAGTCTTTCAAAATAATATTCCTTAGTTAGTAAGGAGAGCATTATCCTCATCGAACTCTTTGTTGCTTTTGTGCTTGAATAGCTCAACAAGTTTGTCAACAGTCATTGTTCGCTTTTCTTCGCCTGTGATGTCGAGGATTACACGTCCCTTATCCATCATAATCAATCTATTTCCAAACTCAATGGCAAACTTCATGTTGTGAGTAATCATCATAGCGGTGAGGTTCCTCTCTTTTATGATCTCCTCAGTCATTTTCATGATATTATCAGAAGCAGGTGGGTCAAGAGCGGCTGTGTGTTCATCAAGAAGTAGGATTTTTGGCTCGCTCATCACAGTCATTAGAAGCGTAAGTGCCTGTCTCTGACCGCCTGAAAGAAGCCCCACGTTGTCCTTAAGGCGCCCGTCTAGGGAAATCTCCTTAAGCATGTCGTTAAAGCGCTCTCTCACGCCCTTTTTGTAGAGGCTGAACTTTGGCCATCTCATGCCTTTTTTTGATGAGATAATCATGTTGTCCTCAATAGACATGTTAGCAGCAGTACCTTTGGTTGGATCCTGAAAGACTCTGCCGATGTCCATAGCGCGCTTGTACTCTTTCTGATGCGTAATGTCCTTGCCGTCAAGTGTTATCCTTCCGCTTGTGAGAGGGAAGGTGCCGCTGATGAGGTTAAAGAGCGTACTCTTTCCAGAGCCGTTGCTTCCAATGAGGCTTACAACGTCGCCTTTGTTGATGTGAAGCGTGATTCCGTTAATAGCGTGAGTCTCATTAACAGTGCCTGGGTAAAATACCTTAACTAGATTCTGTATATCAAGCATTGTGACCTCCTGAGGTTTTTCTGCCTTTAAGGGCGTTCCTCTTAGCGCTATCGTCTGAGACCTTATTTCTCACCTTTGCTATGATGAGTGAAAGTATAACAAGTAGGCCTGTGAGCAGCTTAAAGTCGTTTGGTGTGATTCCAATATGATAGCCGTATTTACGACCAAAGAACATCAGCGCCTTGTAGATTATGCTTCCAAGTATTGCACGAAGTGTGATCAGCGAAATCTTATTTGATGAGAATAGGAATTCACCAATCATGATTGCAGCAAGTCCCTGAACCACCATACCCTGACCCATGTTTGCATCGGCAAATCCCTGATACTGAGCAAGTAATCCACCTGAAAGTCCAATTAGACCGTTTGAAAGTCCAATTCCGATAAGCTTGAGCTTTGTAGGGCTCATTCCAAGGCTTATTACAACCTGCTCATTTCCACCGAGTGCGCCAATTGCGATTCCCAAATCCGAGCGGAAGAAGACATCAATGATCAGCTTTATAATTATTACGATAAACAGCGATGCAAGGAGCATTGATACAAACGATGGAGCGTTCGGCATGAGTTTTGCAGCCTTTGTGAACATCGTGTCGATCCTGAGGAGTGGAACGTTAGCCTTATTGCCAAGTATTCTAAGGTTCACTGAGTAGAGCATAGTCATTGTAAGGATACCTGCAAGTAGTCCTGGGATCTTAAGCTTAGTGTGGATTGTAGCTGTAACCATTCCAGCAAGCACGCCTACAAGGAATGCAGCAACAAGAGCAAGAAAGATACCCTTGCCACTTACTATGCACATGGTAGCTGCAGCCGCACCCGTGGTGACAGAGCCATCGCAGGTAAGGTCAGCAAAATCCAGTATTCTATATGCGATTAGAATACCGATCACCATGATCGAAAATATTAATCCGTCAACAAAAATTCCTTCAATCATGATTTTAACCGTTATTTACGAATAGTTTCGCCGTTCTGGATTATAACAGCAGCGCTATCGATAAGATCCTGTGGAATTGTGATGCCAAGCTTCTTTGCAGTATCAAGGTTGAACCAAAGCTCAAACTCTTTAGGATCAGAAAGTACTTCAGAACCGAGTGTGCCTGCTGGAGTACCGTTGATGATCTTCTCAATCTGCTTACCTGCAGCAACGCCAATGCTGTAGTAGTTGAAGCCCCATGCGATTAAGCAATCCAGTCCAGGAACGTTAGATGGATCTGCGGCAAATAGTGGAACTTTAGCCTTTGAACATACCTCATCAACAGCAGGAAGTGCGCTGATAACAGCGTTGTCTGTTGCGATGTAAACTGCATCAACTCTTGTGATGATTGACTGTATAGCCTGCTTGACTTCGGCTGTGTTTGATATAGCAGCGGTTACAAATGAAAGTCCAAGTTTGTCGCAAGCATCTTTTGCCATGTTCATGAGTACAACGCCGTTTGCCTCTCCACTTGCGTACACGTTACCGATAACCTTTGCGCCAGTAACTTCAGAAAGTAGCTTGATCTGCTCGTATACAGGAGTGTTGTCAGAAACGCCACAGACGTTAGTTGATTCACTTCCTTCCCAGCTATCAACAAGACCTGCATCAACTGGATCTGTAACAGCCATAAAGACAACAGGTTTCTTTGTCTGAGGAGGGAACACGTTTGCAAGTGCCTGAGCAGTTGGTGTTGCGATTCCAACAGCGATATCTACGTTTTCATCCTTGAACTTCTGAGCAATTGATGATGATGTAGCAATGTCTCCGTTTGCGTTCTGAAGGTCGTAGCGTACCTCTATGTTCTTCTCTTTAAGATAGTCCATGAGACCCTGTTCTGCTGCATCAAGAGCAGGATGTGGCATCAGCTTTGAAATACCGATTAGAACTCCTTCATCCTTTGAAGAACTCTCGCTCTTACTACAAGAAACGAAAGATAGTGTAATGACAGCAACTGTCAAAATTGATACAAAAAGTTTATAAGCTTTGTTTTTCATTGCTTTAACTCCCAATAAAAATGATGTCATTATTATATTTAATTGGGTTGATAATAGCAATTAAAACACGATTGGATTTACAACCATAACGTTGAGTTCTTCGCCTCTGTCTATGGTGATTGTAGGCTGTCTGTTGATCTCTTTTGAAAGGTAGGAGGAGGCCACTGTGGATACGCCTTTAGATGTTGAAGAGAGGAGTGAATTTAAGAGATCGTTGTCTGTGAGGGAGGAGAGAGCTGATGTTCCCATATTGATCAGAGCGCTAATCCCCGTGCTTCCAAGGATAGACCAGATATGCTTGTTTGTGCTTCCGCTCCATCCCGACTGACCGTCTCTGTCTATGCTGATGAGGTTAGGAAGGTTGTAGATGGTTCCATCCGTTTCTATGAGGGTATCCCACACGATTATCACACGGTTTTGCGCGTAGGAGAGCGAGCTGTCGTATTTGCCCACAAGGCGTGCGCCCTTATTTATGAGCTTATGCGACTCAGTTGCGTTGTCGTAGATATTCACGCTGATCTGTGAGATTACAGAGCCTGGAACGTCCGTGTTGATGCCTGTGATGAGGGTTACGGGGATGATGGTGCCTGGAGTGATCACGTTTGTGCTGCCTTCAGTAACAATCGTTTTTGCATACGCTGAGTTTTCAAGAAACTGAAGCTTTTTATCCTGAGCATTCTGTGCGTTATACTCGTTTGATGACGCCTCGTTTAACCGTATGAGTGACTCGGCAAGCTCAGAGCCCCTGTCTTGGTACTTTGTCGATGGGGAGGATGACTCTGATGCTGATGTTTGACTCTGAGGCATTTTATTGTCAAGATTCAGAAGAAACGAGCCACGATTTTGACCGCTTTGACCGTTCTCGGCGCTTGAATCACCGCCGTTCTTTCCAAGCATGGCGCTCTTGATGGCATCAAGTAGGGCAGCCTTTTCATCATCATTTAAAGGGGATGCTGCATTGACCTTTGATAGCGCCTCATCGCTGAGTAGATTCTTAACAATTTGATCCTCATCCGATGCACGTTTTAGAAGCGATAGTATCTCGTTTTTCTTCTTTTCATCCTCAACAAGTGTACTGAGGCCGTTCTTGTCGACCTTGTATATCTTACCATCTGATGAGATTGTGTAGCGGTCGCCGTTTTCATCCTGGATTATCACGTTACCCTCGCTGTCTATGGCATATGAAGTGCCTGTTTTACGTATGTTTTTAAACGTGATTTTTGGAGAGATTATCCCATCTGGTGCAAGAGAGAGAACAGGTACGTGTTCAATCTCGCTATCCTGTTTACATGAATGGGGCAATAGTGATATAAAAACGAATAAAAATAATATTGTTATTATTAAAATTAATATAAGTTTAATCTTCTTAATCTTTATGATTTTCACATCAATATCTCCTTTACAAAGCGCCTTCCGTTTTCAAACGCACAGTGAACGCATACATCAACTGTATTCCTCACCATTTCGATGCTCTCAGATGTAGTGACTTCGTTAAGGAGCTCATAGAAACGCTCGTGGATTTTGTGAGCTCCTCCTGCGTGAATTGTAGAGAGTCCGCCGTTATGACCGGTGTGCCAAGCCTTGAGCGTTTCGTATGCGGCATTGCCATCCCTCACTTCGCCGTAGATTATCCTGTCAGGATTCATACGAAGCGACGCTTTAACTGCATCTCGCCCTGTAATTGAGGTGTTATTTGCAACTATTTTGACGCTGTTAGGCAGTTTACAGTTGATCTCGGAGCTGCCGTCCTCTATGATCACAATGCGCTCGCTTTCATCAATTGTGTTGATGAGGCTTGAAAGAAGCGTAGTCTTACCAGCACCCGTTTCACCTGAGATCACAATGTTCTTTCGTGCCTTCACGGCAGCCTTTAAAAGTACTGCCTCACGCTCTGTTAACATTCCACGTTTTTGTAGGTCATCAAGCGAAAAAAGTGCCTTATGATGCAATCGCAATGACAGGCTTGCACTTTCCACAGCGGGAGGAATTAGTATCTCAAAACGCTTCTCGCTGTTATCAAGCGATGCAGAAACGCGTGGGTGCGAATAGGAGAGACGTGAGCCTGAGAGAGATGCAAGTAGCGTGCCGATACGAACAATCTCAGTATTCGAAAGGGTGCGACCAAGACTCAAAACCTTACCCTCGTTAGTCTCTCCGAATGTAAGCCCGTTTGGATTGATCACAACGTCTGTAAGCGTGGCGTTCTTTGGAAATGAGTCGTAGAGCTTTTGTAGGTAGTGGTGTAGGTTTTCTGTTGCAATTGTTTCTCTTGTCATAGCTTTTCTCCATCCCAGGTGCAGCGTCCGTTAAGGTAGTCCTTTTTTGCCTTCCTCATGGCATTGTATTGATTCTCAGCTGCCTTAATCTTATTGCCATTATTATCAACAAAACCTTTTTTCTTAAGCTTCTCAAGCTTTTCATATGTGGCTTCCCAGCGCGCACGTTCTTTCACCTTTTCAATACTTACGTTTTTATGTCCTTCAGCCTCGAATTTTTTGTATGTATCACTTTGACGCTTTGCCGTTGCATGCGATGTGATGTACATCTTCGTTTCAGGCGGTTTTATAGGAAGCGCTTTTACACTCTCCGTTTTTTGAGGTGCTGTAACAGGCACTTCAGGCTGAAGAGTGGCCTCAGGTGGGGATGCGGGAGGTTCTTGAGGGGTGGGAGGTTTAACGCCTTGAGGAGAGGCATCAAGACGTGGACTGTCGATGCTCTCACCCTTAGACTCATTACTGCCACTTGCACTCTTACCTTTAGATGAGCCTTTATCCTTAACTTTCTGCGTTTTTCCTGAACCTCCGCTTGAATGTCTTCCACGAAAGATACCGCGAAATGATGATGCTGCTGTAGAGACGCTTCCTCCAAGTGCGCTAAGCATAATGCCAGGGGCTTTTGTGAGGCTGAACACAAATACGACTGTCATCAAAATTATGTAGATAACCACGTTTGTTACGTTCTCAGTGCTGTAGTCAAGATGCGTAAGTGATGATGAAATGACGTTTGAACATAGAGTTGATGCAAACACGCCGAGAAATATCTTCATGCCCTGAAGAAGCAGAGCCTTGATGATGCTTTTAATGTTCGTAATCGCCGTGTATGAGAATACGGAAAAGGGAAGCGCGACTGTTGCCACAAGCACTATTATCGAGAACTCAAAATACCAGAAGATCACCATAACGCTCATGATTAAATATGGCACAGCGATGAGGAGGTTCGATATCATAATCAGAAAAACCTCAGGAAGACGTGAAAGCGATGAAAGTGAAATTCCACCGATGTTAGTGCGAAGAATATCAAGGATTCCCTTACACGTTCCAAGCATGTTGATAATCGATGATGGCATGAACGGAAAGTACGTTTCCTCGCCCCATTCTGCGCCTCCTCCTGCAACTACTCCTGCTGTGATGAAAATATTTAAGAGACCCTCGCTGATGAGCGGAAGAAGCGCAATGAACGCAAGAAGTAGCGCTATTATCAGAAGGTGCTTTATAAGGTTCATAAGGCCCACGCCCTCATCCATAAACGACTTTATACCGAGTACTACGCACTCAAGCGTAAGGAGTGCCGATATAAGGATTCCAATGAATGACGATGATGAGATTGGCGCAATACTTTCGGTATCCGATGAGCCTGTACCTGAGCGTGTGAGGCTAAAAATACCGGGTGTAAGTGCATCTTTGAGCTTAACTAGTATTCCATCAGCATTTGTGCTCAGAAATTGAATAAACGGGCTTGTAGAGATGTTGTTAGTAACTCCATCATAAGGCGTGTTGAGGCTTATGTTGCTCTCATACGCAAAGAGCGGAAGAGAGGAAAGAATCGCTATGATAACTATCATCAAAACTCGTCTGAACATAGGAACTCCTTCTTCATCTTCTCAGGCGTTACAAGCGCATCAAGCACGTTGTCGACACAGAGGTTAACCACAGACAGGCTGTTGTCATTGAGGATTAAGGGTGAAAACCGTGGAGCAAGCGTGAGTATTTTAATCTCATTCTCAGAAAGACCGATGCTCTCGTAGTTGCGTTTTTCGATTGTATTTTCGGCATTCTTATCGCTCATGAATATGCGAGTCTCTACGTTTGAAAGGATGGTCTCTGCAATCGGTGTGTTAACGATGTCAGAAAGGTTAGTAATCGAGAATACGATATCCACGTTCTTCTTTCTCAGCGTCTTGATCCACTCCTCAAAATAGAGCCTAAAAAAGTCGTTTTTGAGGAACTTCCACGCCTCATCCATTATAAGAAGCGTAGGGACGCCCTCAGAGAACATCTCATCAAGCTTCTGTAATATGTGAGTCATGCATGGAAGCGCAACGCCTTCAAAGGTTGTAGTTGAGAGGGATAGAATCTTGTTTGTTTCGATAAGCGTTATGCGATTTTTGCTATCAAGAGCATCCGTTTTTGCGTTAAATAGACTCTCATAAGTGCCACCTTTAACGTACGGGGATAGCGCCAAAAGCATTGGAGATGACGGATTTATACCCAAAAGGAGCACGTAGAAGTCATCAAGCGTGTCGCTCTCATCGCTAAGAAGCAAAAGGGCATTCTTAACATCGCTTTCAATCTCTGAATCCCACATCACTCTTGCACTCTCGGCAACAGACTTTAGAAAGGTTATGCTTTCACGCTCACGATTTTGTGATAGTGGGTGGAACGCTGTAGAATCGCCCAGGGGATAGTTTACAACGCCGTCATTTGATAGAACTACGTTAAGTGATGATAAATCCCTATCGATGATTACAGTGCGCGTATTTTGATACTTCTGCCACGATGCAATAAGAAGCGAGAGGAACACGGACTTTCCCGATCCTGTAGGGCCTGAAATAAAGGTGTGACCCTTCTCGCCATCCGACCCTGAGAGCGAAAAATAATACGTGCTTCCATCCAAGTTTTTAAGATAGAGGAGCGGAACTGTAGAGCCAACTCTCTTGATCAAAAGCGAGCTTCTCTCTGCCCCCTTAAACGGCGATGATAGATGTAAAACATCAACGTAGTTCTGTGAGAGCAGTAGAAGCGAACGCAAGGGCACATCGAAGCCAGGAAGGGATGTAAGGAACGAAAGGGTATTTCCAAGAGTCTCAGTCTTTACAGAAAACCCATCCTTAATCAGAAGCTTCTTAACCTCATCAACCTCTTTCTCAAGTACCTCTTCGCTACTAGAATGAACGATTATAATGCCAGTGTAGTAGCCTGCAACAAGATTATCCTGATGAAGTGCCCTTATCGCATCATCACATTCATCCTTTCCAAGCACAGCGCCTTCTTTAACATCTGCGCTCTCTGAGATGTCATTTCCATTGAATTCCGACTTGATATGATCAAAAATCGAAAAAAATGAGCTCTTGTACTGCCGCCGTCTATCAGAGATGGTCTTCTCGCTCTTCTCCTTAGTCATGGGGGTGAATTTATGCACAACTCTGATCCCAAATGGCAGTGAGTAGAGGAACGAGAGCATATCAGGATAGGTATACTCGGGTAGTGCATTGAACGTAAGACACTGTACAAAATGTCTATTTTCTACATCCTTAATCTCAAGCGGTACTGAGGTGCTCTTAAGCGTAAACGTATCAAAAAGCGATGAGATGGAAGTGCCTTTCTGCGGCAACAACACCTTATGCTTTTCAAATGTAAGAAGCTCTTTTAAGAACTCAAGTGTACTCTCGCCCCTAAGCACAGTGACGTAAGTGTCGATGGTGTAAAGACGCGTGATAAACTCCTTAATCGTGTTAAGGTACTCGTTGAAGATGAGCGATGTAATGCCATACTTACTCTTGATCGTCTTGAGTTCGATCGTAATGTAAACCTCATTGATAAGCGTGTTGTCCTCTGAAAAGTATTCCTCACGTTTAGCCTCGATTATGTACGCGCTACCAATCATGTTATCCTTCATGCTGATGTACGGGAACGGCGAATGCGTACGGTTAAGCGTGTAGTATATCTCGTACGTGTCGTTCAGGGTTGATAAGAACGCTGTGACCTCATCACGCTTTTCTCTCATGTGGTTTTCAGAGAGGAATGAGTCGCCAAGCGTCAATTTAAGGTTTGTGATCATAGAGCCGTTCTTACACTGAATTACAGCGCTTTTGAACATGTTTTTGAGCTCTGGAGGGCTTAAACTGAATATAGCATCGTCTATGAGAAGTTCATTATACGGGAGAAATTTTTCGATAAAGCTTTTTGCCATTTAGATTATTTTTTCATCTATGCTGAGCAGAAATTTGATGATTGTAACAATCTCGCTTTCCTTCTTGATGGTGAATGCCACCGCAATGTGTATAACCACAAGCATTAGGCAAAGAGGGATGTTCCTGATTACAAAAAGGAGTATTCCACCACTTGATGTTTCAAGCGCGATTAGTTTCGGTGGAACTCCAAGAATAAGGGACTTCTTATAAAGTGATGAGTATACCCTAGTGTACCCTAACATAGAAGAAGCCCCAAGTGATTAAAACATGCAGCCGTCAGTTCATAAACATTCACCGACGCCACACTTGATGATGAGCCTGAGCCCAAAATAAAACCAGAAAGGGTCGCAGCACCGCCTATGAAGCATCCACCTGTCGCAACTCTCGCCATGGTGCTTTTAACCATCTCAGACATGTTGTTTCCAAAGAACGTGATTACCCCTTGTGCAATCAGCGACAGCGTCAATACTACAACGCCGAGATACTTTGCAATATCCGTGATCGTAACGATAGATGTGAAGAGCTCAGAATACTTGTTTCCAGTTGCCGCAAAAAGCGGAAGCGAGACAAGAATAGAGCATGCGATGATGATAAACGTCTTTTTGGTCATATTATTCTCCTTAAAAAATAAATTTCTTACGTTTTTTAGAGGACAATTCCTTTTGAAGTTCCTCTGTTTTTTGATTCATAGCCTCAACGCCTTTGATGCTGTTTAAAACTCGATCTGTGGCATCTTTAAGCGTGTTGTATTCAGCTTTGTTCTTTTCAAGAACGGATGTTATTTCCTTTTTAATGTTGTCATACCTTACCTCAAGAGCGTTTTTGTCGCTTTTTAGGGCTGTAGCCTCGTTGGATTTAATAGAGAGGGATAACATGCCGTTCTGACCCATTCTGCCGCTAAGCAACATGTCACCAACCTCATCTGTAATTTTTTCGATGTGATTATTAAGTGCATCCATCTGCTTTTGATAGTCCTCTTTTGCCTTGTCGAATTCCTCCTGAGTCTTAGTAACCACTTCAGCTGCCTCTTTTAACTTTTTGTTTACAGCATTTTTTAAGAGCTCTGGCGAAATAGAAGAACTAAGCGATGTTGCAGCGTTGTAAAGTCCACCCTCACTAGTGATACCAAGGGATGCTTTAACCTCGCTGTCTATATTGCTCCAGAAGTCATCAAGCTCTGACTTTTTAGTCATAATTTCACTCTCAAGGCCTGCTATAGCCTCAATAACACCTGTAAGATCAGCCTTGCCGTTTCTGAGGTAATCAAGAAGGTTTTTAACATCCTCAAGCGTCATGGGGCGAGCAGCCTTCTCAAGCTCAGCCTTGTACTGATTTAGCTTTTCTATGTTCTCGTCGTAGAACTTAAGCGCATTTGACATACTTTCAATGGCAGAAACAAGGTTTGAAAAATCAAACGTTGGCAGCCCAGGTGCGGATGCAAATAGGCTTAAAGAAAAAATGGCAAAAACTGCCAATATCAGTGATGTTTTTTTGAATAAAATTTTCATTCTTCATTACTCCTTAAAATTTCAATTATATCTTTTCCCTTGATTAATACAAACTTTTGATTGTCTCCAAGAATTGTTTTTGTAGTGTATAGATTGCCTCTAATCGAGTAGTTGATAAGTGAGATCTCATCGTTTGTGGAAAGGTATAGCGCAGGCGAGCCTTGAACCTCCTCAAAAAGCGGATCAAACTGGAAGTAAGTGGTGGTATTATCAGAAAATACGGCTGTTGGCGACCAGATGAAGCTGCTGTCTGTTACAGAGTATCCAAATTCAAGCGTTGAGGGGTCAATGGAGTATGAATTTTTGCTCTTCGATACAGAGTAATTGCTGTTTTGTGCATGGATGTTTTTTATTAGCATATTCGATGAGTTTTGATACCTAAAACGGCATGCGATCATCGGTGTGGCGTTTGTTGAGAGAAGTCTGAGGTAGTAGGTGCGCCTATTTGTGGGAATAATCGCGCTCGTGATGACATCATCGCTCTCTGCTCTGATGAGGATATGTACTGTATTAATCCCGTTTTCAACAGAGAGCGCTGTCTCTATACTCCAGGCGTGTGGGTCACCCACGGCAATTGATGATATAATTTCTTCACCGCCTTCAAGGCGTACGTCTGTGATGCTGTTCTTGGATGTAACGATCGTGTAGATTTTACCATCCATGAACGTGTATTCAACTATGGAGTTAGTGAAGTCCTTTTTAGTCTTTGCAATCTCTATGCTATGAGAATACTGTTCATCAAGGATATCAGTATTGTCGGTCAAATTGTTGTTATTCAAATAGTTAAACTCTGTAAAATCACTGATATTATCTAAATTGATAACATTGTTATCTTGAATAACATTCGTTATATTTTCACTTTTAATTTCTTGATTATCGATATTGGTAAGAGTGTCATTGATCGTAGCAGGTGAGCTTGAAGTCTTTGGAGTGAACGTGTACTCATCATCAAGCGTTATGTTGATCTCAGACCTGTTGTTCTGAGCTTTTGATGAGTAGATTTGTGCAATTTCATCACGAGTAAGGTCATCGCTTTTTGTGGCAGATCTACACGAGATGAGGGGAATGAGGGCTGATGCAAGCAGAATTACTGCAAATATATTATTGCAATAGTAGGCATTTTTGTTAAAAACTGATGATTTTATCTTGCTCATAGCACCACATAGCCGTCCTTAATCTCTGAGATTTCGATATTGTTAACGTAGATTCCAAGCGGATTGATCTCTTGAAGGTTCTTTGTGCGTGGAAGGTAATACTCGATGTATAGGACGCCCCTGTAGTTCTTTTCATTCTTAAGGGTGCCCGAAAGCGAGTACGTTTTCTCGTTCCAGTCAAGCTGATAAATCTTTTCATTTCCGTTAATTAGCGGAGTTATGGCATACACATCAATTCTTACGGTTTCTCTCTCGAGTCGTTCAACAGGAGATGTCTTCTCAAGATATTCATTGATTGTCTTAGTTGCTTCTCCTGTAGAGAATGCATACACCTTTTTGATGCGCTCAACCTGTACGCTTCTGTCTGATGAAACGCCCCTTAAGTTAATAATGTAGTCGCGTAGTACATGCATGGTTGTCGACTGGCTTGGAGTCCATGAAGAAAGGGTGGTTACGGCATCCTTAACGTAGCGCACATCGCCATCTGTTGTGATTTCAACAACGTATGGGATCTCTGTTTTCGGCTTAAGCGCAAGATACACGAGTGAAATGAGTAAAAAAAGCGAGATTATGAGGCTTGCCACAGCCATCCCCATATACCTATATATAATAAGGGAGGCCTTTATGTTCTCCTTTGTGAGGTCAGTTGGGATAAGAGCGGATGTAAAAAACCCTTCTTTCTTTTTCATACATAAAACTAAGTGTCGATAAAATGTCAAAAGCTTAAAAAGAAAAGTAAAAATTCTTTTAAAAAAATAATCAAAGGGTATTGACATAAAGCAGAGAAAAGTCATATTGTTATAG
>CAMDZB010000025.1 GCA_945910645.1 uncultured Spirochaetaceae bacterium
GACTGCGCATGGTACAACGAAAATACGATTTTTATAAATCCGCTCATCCTAGTACCCCTTGTTGAGATGCTCATGATGCTATTTGCAAAGACAAGCGTTAAATTCAGGACTCTCAATAAACTCATATCATATCAAGGGATATTCTTTACACTCCTTGCACTCCTTGCACTTCTACTCAAACCGCTCCTTCCGTATCAGGCAAATACTGTACAAATCGTATCATTTTTAGTCTACTACCTCTCGCTTATCGACTACTACGGCATTTATAAAAAAATTACGCGTAAACACAAGGCAAAGTGATGGAGATAAAGATCAACGCAAAGGCAAAGATTAACCTCGATCTTGTTGTAAACGGCAGGGATAAGTGGCATAAGAATCTTCATGATATTACCACTACAATGGTGCTTCTTGACGACTTCTATGCATCGCTTACGTTCAATATTAATAAGTCAGACGGATTTATCTCGTCATTCACTGTTAAGGGACAAGAGAGTCAGGAGTGGTTCACGCCAATTGAGAAGATGGTGCACCTATGGTCACTTGAGAGACGAACGCCTGTTGATGTAAAACTTGAAATTGAAAACCCTATCCCTTACTGTACAGGCCTTGGCGGAATGTCATCATACATTTCAAGTGCCCTTTCATCCCTTGAGGAGTTCTATTTTAACGAGATTAGAACAGAGAGAGGAATTGATAAGATTCCCCTATTTAAACTTATGGATATGGCTTTAAAATGTGGATCAGACGTGCCCTTCTTCGTATCAGGGGCTACTAGAGCAAAGGTAACAGGCGTTGGCAATGTGATCACACCTGAGGAGAGCAAAGGGCGCCTTCCCGTACTTCTACATATTCCTCAATACAAGATGAGCACAAAAGATGCGTATAAGGAGCTTGATGATTTAAAACTCAACACATTTTTAGACCTTCCGAAGAACAGGCAATACCACAGTTATCTTACTAAAACGACCGAAAATAACAGATGGCAGCTCTCAGGCTCAGGCTCGGCATTTTTCATCTACAACGCCAGTGCAGATGAGATAAAATTATCAGATGAAGAGTGGACAAAAAAAGGGATATGTGCTAAATTGTATTATACTGCTTGTTAACAGTATGTTTTTAAATTTATAGGGATGTTGCCAAGTGGTTAAGGCTCTGGTTTTTGGTGCCGGCATCGTAGGTTCGAATCCTGCCATCCCTGTTTTAATCCCAAAACTGTTAGAAATTCCTGATAACTTCCATTATGCTGTCTTTATCAAGAGCATAGTTTTTAAGAAGGTAATCGAGGGTTCCAACCTGCCCAAACTCATCGTGAATTCCCATGGCTGTGACGTACTTTGTTATGTGATTTTCGTTGAATATTTCGAGTACTGAGCTGTAAAGTCCGCCACTTACCTGATTGTTCTCAAGAGTGATGATATAGGCGCATTCCTTTGCACATTTTAGGATCATCTCCTTATCAAGAGGCTTTAAGGTAAGCACATCGACAACCCTCACATTGATTCCCTCTTTTTTAAGCTCATCTGCAGCCTTGATAGCCTCGTGTACTAATACAGCTCCGAGTGCAAAGATACAGACGTCGTTTCCGTTTCTTACTATCTTACTCTTTCCAATCTCGAAGGTTTCATTTTCACTGTAGATGTCATCCATACCCTTTCTATGAAGGCGCATGTACGCGCATCCATACTGTTTTGCAAGTAAATGAGTAAACGCTGCGGCGCTTACTGGGTCTGATGGTTCTACAATAGTGAGGTTTGGTATGAGCTTCATAATGCCCGTATCCTCAAATGGCATGTGAGTACCACCGTTGAACGCAGCAGTAACTCCTGGGTCCGTGCCTACAAGCTTAACATTGGCCTTTGCGTACGCTCCCGAGATAAAGAACTGATCGAGTGCTCTACGTGCTGCAAACGTACCAAATGTAGCTGCAAATGGGATGTAACCTGCAACCGATAATCCTGCTGCCATTCCCACCATATTAGCCTCTGCAACGCCAACATCGATTGTACGCTCAGGAAACTCGCTTTTAAATGTCTTAGTGCCCGTTGCGCTCATAAGATCTGCCTCAAGCACCACTATTTTATCGTTAACCCTTGCTTCTTCTATCAGTGCATTTGCATATGCTTGTCGCATCTCCTTAGCCATTTAGAGCCTCCTTTATAATCTCTTTAGCCTCATCAAGTGTAAGCTGAGCGTTATGCGATGATACTTGGTTCTCAAAGCGTGCTCCACCACCTTTACCCTTGACAGTATCTGCAATAATCATTGTTGGTTTTCCGTTTTGCCTCTTTGCATCCGTTACCGCGCGGTCTATATCGTCAAAGTCATGACCGTTAATGCGTACTGCATTCCATCCGAATGCCTTCCACTTTGCAACAAGATCCTCAACTCCTAACACATCTTTGGTAAGTCCGTCAATCTGCATCTTGTTGTTGTCTGTAAATGCGATTAAATTATCAAGTCCGTAATGTGAGGCAGCCATTGCAGCTTCCCAGTTCTGCCCTTCTTCACTCTCACCGTCGCCTATGATTGCAAATACAAAGTTAGGCTTTTTAGAAAGCTTATGAGCAAGTGCGATTCCTGATGCGGCTGATAGTCCTTGACCTAAGGATCCTGTAGTCATGTCGATTCCCGGCGTCTTAGTCCTATCGCAGTGGGATGGAAGAAGCGTCCCTCCCTTGTTTAGCGTTGAGAGTAGATCCATAGAAAAGAATCCCTTAAGAGCAAGCGTTGAGTACAAAGCAGGCCCTGAATGCCCCTTTGAGAGTACAAGATAATCCCTGCCCTCCCACGATGGATTGTTGCTGTCTACCTTCATTCCTTTGGTGTAAAGGTATGAGAGTATGTCGGCAATGGATAACGATCCGCCGATATGTCCAACTCCAAGAGTTCCTATGCATAATAGAGTTTGCTTTCTTATATCACGTGCAAAATCAATTAGTTCTTTCTTTTCGCTATCAAGAAGTGCCATCTTGCCCTCCGTTCTTAAACGCAAGTAACGTTTTTAACATTCTTATTAATTATACATGAGAAATTTTATTAACACAACACTATTATTGACTCTAAATTGAATAAGGTGAATTACTTTAGGCTCTTCTCTTTTACCTTAACTTCATCCCAGATTCTATCAAGCTCTTCAAAGTGATCCTTATCAAGAGGAACGCCCCTTTCGCGTGCAATCTTAACAACCGCATTAAAGCGCTTCTCAAACTTCTGATTTGTACGTCTTATCGCTATCTCAGGCTGAACATTTAATCGAGTACAGAGCGCAATTGCAGAAAAGATCAGGTCTCCACATTCAATTTCAACCTCATCCTCAGTCTCTGTATTTACGGCATTCTCAACCTCTTTAAGCTCCTCATATACCTTATCGTAAACGCCATCAACCTTATCCCAGTCAAAGCCGATCTTCCTCACCTTTTTATGAAGTTCAGCAGCCCTGTCGTATACGTTCATGCTCTTTGGAAGGCGCGAGAAGAAGTCGTTTTCACTCTCCGCCTTTCCTTCCTTTTTCTTCATATCCCTCCAGAGTGCAAGCACATCATCTGTGTTATCCACTTTTGCCTCTCCAAATACATGAGGATGACGCGAATATATCTTTTTAACTTCTTCGTTGATTAGTTTGACAGGATCGATTCCTCGCTCTTCCAGGGCGATTCTGATAAGGAGTACAATGTTTAGAAGTACATCACCAAGCTCCTCGGCCTCACCAATATTATCCTTGTCATTAAGCGCATCTACAAGCTCGTAAATCTCGCCGATCATGTTTGTTGCAACGTCTTTTGAGTGCTGTTCCCTATCCCATGGGCATCCGTCTTTTGATCTTAAAAGAGTCACAAGAGTCCACATCTCTTCCATTGCAGAGCCAAAGGTAGTCCCTTCTTTTGGTGAATAATCAATCATTGTTCTATCCTTATCTATTTAATTTACAAAATAAAAAAGGCATATCATAAGCCGGGTTCTGTTTATGCAACCATCTATCTAGGAGCAGTGTTACCACTACCCTCAAGCGATCTACCACTGGGCAATACATGGGATGACCCAATATTTGATCTTGCTCCAAAGGGGGTTTACAATGCCATCTGTGTCGCCACATATGCGGTGAGCTCTTACCTCGCCTTTTCACCCTTACCATCTCTGGCGGTATGTTTTCTGTTGCACTTTCCAAGCCTTACGACTTCTGGGCGTTACCCAGCCTTTCCCCATGCGGAGCCCGGACTTTCCTCACCTCGAACAAGAAAAAATGAATGTTCCCAATAGGGAAACACAAAGGAGGAACTTGTTGAGGCACAGTTGCTTGATACACCTTAGCTTAATTTTACCCATTTTTGTATGATTTTTAAAGAATCAGCAACAAGAATTCTACATTTAACGCTCTCTTTTCCATAAAACCGCTTTTATGAGCAACTTAGTTTATTAGAAAAGGGAAAGATATGAGACAAATCAGCATTTTACTTACAATAGCTCTTCTATTTTTGCTTCTAAGCTGCACCTTTAGCGTTAAGGATGAAGAGATCACAACACTCGCTTACAGGCTCAGCACGGATGTTAACACCTTCCTTTTAAGCGATAACGACATTATAGTTGTTGATGTAATCACAAACAGGGCGCTTAAGGAGAGCGATGATGTTAGATTCACATTAATGTCACGTGAAAAGGACTACACGCCCCTTCTTACGCATACGCTTTCAAGCTGCAACATCGTGATACGCGAGCTTGGAACGCTTGGCGAGTATACCCTCACAATCAGCGTTGGTGAACTTTCAACATCGTATTCATTCACAATCGATGCAAATGAGAACATCGACGACGTACTTGTATACTCGTTTGGAGATGCAAAGAACGTAAAGATTGAGGGCTACGATCTCAAGGGCTTTGATGAGTACGACGAGCGTGGCGTGATAATAGAAAGCGATGATGACAGAATGGCGCTTGGCGAGAGCATAAACATCTTTCCAAATGACTATAGATTCCTCTATATAACCTACAAAAATGAGGAGAAACGCGCGTCTTTTGGCACTCTAAAGGTATTAAATGAGGATGATGTGTCACTTGGCGATAACCTCTCATACTACAACGACGGCCTCATGATTAGGCTTCCATCAAACACCGATGAAAGAACAATTGATCTCTCTATTGGCACTGATATTCGCCATAAAAAGAGCGTTAAACTACTCGTTGGAAAGGAAGAGACAAACAAGAATATCACAGACCCACAGTCCAGCGCTTTTACAAACCACAGCAAGAGCGGAATATACTTTGACATCGTCGGTGACAAAGTGACTACATCATATGCGCCAATCTACAACGGCAACAGCCTTGATATTAAGATATACCGCCTACCCCTCAAGGATGAGAGCGCGATTTTTGATGATGTAGAGCCACTTGATGTGATAAGTGAGAGCGATTACGGGCTTTCATCAAAGGATGAGAGGAACAAGGCTTTGATGCTTCTTGCATCATCAAACACCTTCGAAACGATCCCAAACACGCGTGAAGAAGGCGCGTACAAAGCATACCTTGCACCGATCGAGTACGGCTATAGAGTATACCTTCCATACGACGGAATATACAGGGTGAGTGCTGAGGTGATCAGTGCAAACTCTCAAAGAAGTAGCGGTGTGATCTACATCGGCGAAAACGGGATGGCATCAAAGACTCCTCAAAGCTTTAAAATTGTAACAAAAGACGCCTCCCCTTACGTGACTGAGAGTTTTGACACGACGTATTCAAATTTTGACACCGAAACGCTCAAAAAGCGACTCTTAAACTTGAACATCAATCCTCAAGGTGAAAACCCAATCACAACCTACTATCCTCATTATCATAAAGACATGCGCCCATTCCATACACTTTTTATAAAAGCACTGGAAACAGGATACTTCAAATACTACGAGTATTACGAGAAAAACGACAATAAAAACGCATCCATTTACTCATATAAGATCGATGATGAAACATCACTTGATGAAAGCCTTGAATTTGACATAAGCGACAGTAAGCGTGTACATCACATCACTCAAGATGTTAAATACAGCTACAGATTTATAGGAGCTACAACAGTGCTTGTACTTTCTGAAAATCAGGGATCAGGATACGGCAACGTTTATGATGTCAATGAATACTTATCTGATGATCAATCATCCTTTTATAAAAACACAATAAAGATAAGAAACAGAGACAGCTACAGATCATCGCTACAATCATCAGGGGTTGGAGATATCACTGAGTTTGACATAAAGGAAGACAAAACCATCAAAAAAGGATTCTCACTTGAATTTAACGCCCTCTTAAACCTTAACAAGAATGGTGAAAAGGTATTTCTCTCCCCTACACTCGTCAAATCCGACAACAGAAACTTCATAGAATTCCTTGAAACTGACTACCTTATGATAAACGGCAATGAACTCAGGCCTTACTTTGCATCGTGGTATGACCTTACTGACTTTGTTAAGAGGCTTGATGATGTACCTACGCTCAGCTTTAAAACGAATCTTGATGCAATCATCACGGACGACATCTACTTTTTAATCTACATCATATCGGATACGAATGAGGAGGACATCGCTTTCCTCCTTCCATATGAGGAAGTTGAGATTGACGTAAGTGATGCCCTTCAGGATACATACAATATGAGGAAGGCTTTAATCTCAAATCAAAACGGATATGAGATCTACTATTCCATCAATAACAGAGAGAGGAAGTATCTTGGTAACGATACATACCTTACGTTATATAACAGCAGTGATTTACCTACATCACTTGAAGTTTACTGGACTAAGAAGAACAAGGAGTACCAAAAGAGTGCAGACTTTAGCATAAAGCGCTTTATCCCATACCCATCTGATAATATCAACGGCAACATTGATATTAAACACGATCATTCAACATCCTCCTGCTGCTGGTGGTATCACAACTATAACTTCTGGACAAACGCATGGGTAAAATACGGCATTAAGGGCGCTGTTATCAAAATTGGAGATGGAAAGGAAAAGAACGGTGAATACATAGCAAAAGGCTCATCAAAACACGCCATCCCCCTTGAGTACACGACAATAGTATGGTCAAGGCGCAATCACGGATATTACGGAGCATGGAATGAGGGCGGACGACGGGGTATACCAATAAGCGTAAAAGCGTATGGCTACCTTGATGATGATAAGCTCTTCTATACGGATACTATGAAACCATCAAGTGGAGATGGTAACTCATGGAATTCTATTTATAAGTCGAATAACCTTCCACTCTGGAATGAGTTTTAGGTGAATCATGAAGGCGTTATTAAGACACTTTTTATCATTGCTTTTGTCTCTTTTGTTACTCTTTGTATTCTCCTGCGATATGAATTCAGATGACGTGATATCATCATCCGCTCTTACTGTTCTACAAAATGGCGTTGATGTAAGCGGTAGGGTGCTCACAATCAACCTTGATGATAAGAGCACGATTCAGGGATATCTCACGTTTAAGGCAAGCCACCTTACATCAAAAGGAAAGCCAAACACAGACTACATATTTACATACGAATGTGAAGGAATCACATTTACGCCCTACGGGGATGGACGCTTTGAAACATCAATAAATCTTGCATCATTGGATTACATCGGCGTTTTTAACATCAGAGTTAAAAGCTCGTACACGAGTAATTACGACATGCTCTTTACTCTTAACTTAGTCTCATCGTTAACCGACATCAACGTGAACTACAACATACTTCCTGAATACGAGAGCGATAAGTATGCCCTCACACCAGAGATGAAAAGCGGAACTATTACCTCGTTTACTAACGAAATTACGCTTGCAAGAGGAGCTGAGTACACGCTAACCGCTGTTCCTATTAACGGAAATGGAACTATAGGGTCAATACGCGTAAATTCATCGGATACTAGCGTTGCCTATTCAAGAAACGTGTATAAGGAGAGCGCAACCCTTGTGCTTGTTGGAGGAAAATCAAACTCTGCTGTAATCAGCGTGGTTGTGGGATACAGCAACATCAAACGCGTCTTTAATGTAAACATTAAGGACGTTTCTGCCATCTCCTGGAGTGAAAAAGACACACAGAGTATACAAGAGGACATCATTTCGCTCATCAACGGCGATGAAAAGACATACGAGCTTACAATCAATGCCCCATCTGATAAAAAGGTGATGTTCACCCTCGATGGCGAAACTATCAACCAGGAGCATTACTACGACAACAGCACCAAAAACTATATCCCGCCTATCAACAAAGACGCGCTATGGTGGGAGCAGTCCACTCTCCTATACAAGTACAAAGATGAGGTTTACTTCAGCGTTAAGGTGAACAATGATGCGAGGACTTTTACAATCAGAGCGTACAAGGAAACCGTGTTTAATTTCAAAAACGAAAACTTAAACCTACACGCCTACCTCTATGTAAAATACGATGATGATCTCTCGTATAGATGGAAGATCAGGATCATGGTCGGCGGTGTGATTGAAGGCATAAGACTCTACGTTCTTGATACCCAAAACAGCGAGGAAGAGGCGCTTGATGATGACATAGTTGTGAAGGAAGGAAGTGCAGTCGGATGGCTTTTTCGTGCGCGTTTCATCCCCTCAACCTACGGCGATAATGATCTTTACTTCTACATTGCGGATACTACTCTTCAAAAGAAATACACCATTAACGGAAAGGAAATCACCCTTCCCTCCCCATCTGGCGACAGCGTAAATTCAGAGTACAACTCATCGCTTACACTCTCATCTGAAAACAACAACAGGGTGACAATTGGCGACAACCTCACCCTCTATAAAAGCGCTTATTTTGAGAGGAACCTCAAGGGATACCATGACCTTTATACGACCTACAACAACATGGGTTTTAACATCAAACTTGTGTGCATCAACCCATCAAGTGGCCTCTGGACGTCTGTAAACATCAGATCTGAGGACTCTAACGGCCTCTACATAAAAAGCCTCAAGATGCTCGGCAACGACGACTACACCTCACTCTACACAAGCATTTATCCTCTTGATGAATACGTTACTGTGCTTAAAAGCAGCACCACAAGCGATACTGTGAGCCTCAAGACTAACTACAGTAAGGGTGATACTGTTCAGGAATTTCCAAAAACCGTGCAGAATGGGATAAAGGATAGGATGTTTTTCATCCAGAGAAACGGAAGTATTGAAATCACTCTTAACGCCACTTTTGACATCAAGAGCGTGTCGCTTTCGTACTCAAACGATGCAAAGAAGATACTTTCGTCTGTGAACACTTCAGTTGATGCGCTCAATCCACATACAGCAACCGTTGAAGTGAACACATCATGGCACGACCTTTCGCTTGAAAATAAGAAGTCATATATATCCCTCTACAAGGAGAAGGTAAAGCAGATGTTCCTCACGCCCTCATCCGGCGTCGTTACGTATCTTAAAATCTATGCGGATAAAACAACGTATACAGTACCCTTGCGTTTTGTCGTGTTTGATTGAGACTAGACGTAGGATCATACTGAGTTAAAATGCTTGGATTTATAGCTTAAAATATTGAATTTGTAAGGTAAAGTATTCACTCTCTTACACAGAGAGCTGTTTTACTATATTCCTTGCAACCGTAAGCGGGATTGATGTGCGTTCTGTAATCACCTCAGGCGGCGTCTCAACGATGTTGTCGATGCTCTCAAATTCCTTCATGATTTTCTCGGCTCTCTTTTCACCAACGCCCTTAATTGAGCAGAGTAGTTTAAACCTGGTATCGCTTGAGCGCTGATTCTGGTTGAGCGTGGTTGCAAAGCGGTGACACTCATCTCTTATTGCGATAAGAAGACGTAAGCCCTCGTTTGTATGAGGAAGCACAAGATCCTCACGTTCATCGTCAAATACGATAGTCTCTACAGCCTTTGCGAGTCCCACAACAGGAATATCGGCAAGACCCAAATCGTCGAGGACCTCACGAGCGACGTTTACCTGCCCCTGGCCGCCGTCAACCATCACAAGGTTGGGTTTATCAAGGTTTTCCTCAATCACACGTTTGTAGCGCCTTGTGAGCGCCTCCCTAATCGATCCAAAGTCGTCGATTCTGCCATCGAGGCTCTTGATATTAAAGCGTCTGTAGCCTTCCTTGTTGCTCTTTCCATCCTTAAACGAGATTAGCGAGGCAACCGTGTACTTTCCGTGTAGCTCTGCAATATCGTAACCCTCAATAAGGCGTGGTGGCTCCTCAAGGTCAAGGATATTCTGAAGCTCATATACTGCTTTCATGTTATCCTCTTTCTTAAAGCGCTTTGCAACATCCTCCTTTGCATTCTGCTCAGAAAGACGAAGTGTCCTGTAGTGCTTACCATCCGTTGGAACCTCGATGTTTACCCCTCTGATATGCTCATAAAAGTACTTTTCGACAAGTTCTTTATCTATGTTCTCGCTGATATAGATTGTCTTTGGAAGGTCCTTCTCACGGTTGTAGTATTGAAGTAAAAACGATGTTAGCACCTCCTCGTTTGTAGCAAACGTCTCTGTTCTGAATATAGCTTTTCCAAGGAGTGATCCGCCACGCAAACACATTATGTTCACTGCAAAGATTGTACCGTTCGACTCCACAGCCACATAGTCGTTTGCCTCCTCGTTTCTGTTGTTTGATTCAACGGCGTTTGGAGATGTGATTGCATCGATGGCCTTAATTAAGTCGCGCTTCTCTGCAGCTTTCTCGTAGTGCATCTCCTTGCTTTCCCTCTGCATTTCCTTGAATAATTCGTCACGGAGCGTTGATGTTTGTCCCTGGAGTACCTTTTTGCATTCCTGGATGTATTTGTTGTAATCTTCCTTTGTTATTTTCCCTGCACACGGGGCTGAACACTTGCCAATGTGATAATAAAGGCATGGTGACTTACGTTTTTTAAGCGGTATCGAGCATCGCCTTAAGGGATACAAACTGTTTACAAGGTTCATGTACGCATCAAGGTAGGTGCCCTTTGGGAATGGTCCGAAGAACTGGCTTCCGTCGCTCACCAAACGGCGAGTTTTAAACACCTTTGGAAACTCCTCGTTGCTGATTCTGATCATCTGGTACGTCTTTCCATCTTTAAGGTCGATGTTGTACTTAGGCTTATGCTTCTTAATCAGGTTGTTCTCGAGGATTAGCGCCTCATACTCATTGCCTGTGATGATGTATTGAATGTCCCTGATATTTTGAACAAGTGCCGTGGTCTTTGCATCCCTATCCTTAAGGAAGTACTGGCTTACTCTTTTTTTGATGCTCTTAGCCTTACCAATGTAGATGATCTTCCCGTTTTCGTTGTACATAATGTACACTCCGGGATTGAGCGGCAATTCTTCAAGGATTGATTTGATATGATCAGTCATTCTTAGTTTTAATTATACGATTAATTATAACATTTGCGATAATTTCATAAACTTTTACAGCGATTATGATTAAAAATGTGATGGCAAATACCTCTTTGATGTCAAAGTAGATCTTACCCTCATAAAGCGCGTTACCGATTGTGTTTCTTACAAGTGCGATTATTTCTGCAGCAATACACGATTTGAACGATATTGATAGCGAGGATGCCACTCCTGCCTTAATGGATGATGGAATGTTGTACATCACAACTTTGAAGAATATCTTAGTCTTCGAAATCCCCTGAACCACAGCCGAGTCTATGATGTCTGCCCTCACGCTCTCTGATCCTTTTAGCATCACCTCGTAGAGCACAGGAAGAGTCATAAAGTACGCCACGAAGAACGGAAGGTGCACACTCCTTACCCAGATTAGAAACACTATAGTCGCACTTGCAACCGGAAATGACTTGAGGATAGAAAACAGCGTGTCAAAGAACACCTTAAGCGACTCTGATAGAAACGTGAGATAGACCACAAAAACTGCACTTACAAACGCCAAAATAAACGCAAGGAGCGATGAGAGTGACGTATTGAGAAAGGCTATGTAGAACGCTCGTCTCCTTAGCGTATTCAAAACACTTATGATCACCTCAATGAACGATGGAAAAATATTCCTGTTTCCAACGATAAAAAATACAATCTCCCAGATAATGAATATTACTAGTACAGAAACAAGCCTATAGATGCGGTTGTCTTTCTTATTCATAGAAGTCTTCATTCGGTGCACTTCCTCCTATGAACTTAGGAGAAATGGCCTGAAGAACATCATAATACGCTCTGAGCTCGTTCTTTGCCTCAATTCCGCTTATGTTAACAAATGAGATGCCTTTTATCGCTTTTGATGCAATATCATAAGTTGCAATACCAAGTTCATCTATTGCCTTTAAGGACGCTTGAGGATTGTTGTTTATCTCATCAATTGATGCGTTTATGTCATCCCTAAGTGCTTTGATAGTAGACTTTGATGCGCTCTTTAGGAACTCGCTACGAGCAATAGTAACAGCGATGATCACGTTATCGCCAAGACCCTTACGCCTCCATTCATCAGTAAGCGAAAATGCACGTTTTAGACTCTTATTCTTATCAAGCGCAAGCGATGCATACGGTTCGGGAAGAAGTAGAATCGCATTGGGATCCTGAAGGCTCTCTCTTACAACCTCGCTGCCTTCCGCCTTCCATGTGATATTAAGATCACTCTCGCTCATCCCAACTCTATTAAGGATTGCATCAAGGATCACATTAGGCATCACGCCCTTTCCTTGAGCAACTATGCGTTTACCAGCTATATCTTCAACGCCGTTGATGCTCTCTGAAGTATTTGAGAGCACATAGATTGCATTCTCTGTATTGATAGAGATGAGACGCGCCTTCCCCTCGCTCTTATGATAAAGAACAGAGGCAAGGTTCACAGGAACCGTGGCAACATCAAGCTCACCCTTTAAAAAGAGCGTTGAAATCTCCTCAGGAAAGGCTGAAAGAGTAACATCGTATGAAAGTGAGGTTTCGCCGTTCTGACTCTTATCAATCAACGATGAGAGCCCCATACTAGTAGGCCCTTTAAGCGTTCCTAAACGTACAGATGTCTGTTCTTTACCCTTACACGAAATTATTAATAATAATACTGAAATTAATAAAAATATTTTAAAAATTTTTTTCATACAAAAGAAAAACGACCCCAGAGGGACTTGAACCCCCGACATGGTGGTTAACAGCCACCCGCTCTACCGGCTGAGCTATAGGGTCGGATCTAATATCAACTCTATTATACTATCATAATAGAAATGAAATTTCAATAAAAAATTTTAAATATTTTAAGGATAATCGATTTTACAAAGTGCCTCGTAGAGCGCCTTGTAACTCAATCCTCGTATTGTGGATGCATCTCCGTCGATTATATCAACAAAATTATTCCACAAAGTGCCGATTTTACAGCCACCTGCCGCTCCTTCGTACGAACCGTACGCGATGTAGTTGATAAAATCAAGGTTATCAATCTTGTCGCGGTATTTAATATCGGCAGTATCATCGCTCTCTGATAAACATTCAAGGCCGCGCTTATTAACATAGATAAGCATTGATGACACAACAAGTATTCGCTTCTTCTCAAACTGCGCCTTCATCATCTTAATCGCATGGACTTCAGAGGTTGGCTTTCCGAGTATTTTAAACGGTACTACTGGATATTGCTTATAAAATACGCTGCCCTTCTCATCAGGATAAATTGCAACGACAGTATCTGCAAAAATCACAGGATACACCACGTTCTTGATGTTATCACCCATCTCGCTCTTAAACTTCTTGAACTTTATTCTAACGTTGTTTCTTGCAACAGAGATTGGGTCACCGTATAGCGGAGTTACTTCCTTTGCGCCAAGTGGATAAGTGATAACGCTTGCACCAAGCTCCTCAAGAATTCTCTTTCTTTCCTCTGACGCTGATGCAAGCACCACAGTTGGCATAAGACGCTTCACATCCCGTAAAAGCAGTTTTTGAAATGCAGAAGCGTCGTTATATTGAACCATAATTAGCCGAGAGTTGTTAGTGACTTTTCCTTTTCGTCGGCAAGCTTAACAATCAAAGATGTGTAGTTGTCAGTAAGCTTTTGAATCTTGTTTTCAGCATCTTTTCTCTCATCTTCGCTGATTGTCTTATCCTTCTCAAGCTTCTTAACCTCATCAATGCTGTCTCTTCTGATGTTTCTGATAGTAACCTTGTGATCCTCAGCCATCTTTGCAGCTTCTTTTGATAGCTCTGCTCTTCTCTCCTTAGAAAGTGGTGGGAATGCAATTCTAATCACTTTGCCGTCATTTGATGGATTGAAACCAAGATTTGCAGAAAGGATAGCCTTCTCGATTGCACCGATAAGTCCCTTATCCCATGGCTGAATGACTAAAAGACGTGCCTCAGGAACAGAGAGCGTAGCAACGCCCTGAAGTGGTGTTTCAGTTCCGTATGCGTCCACTTTTACGCTGTCTAGAACAGCGCTTGATGCCCTTCCTGTACGCATTGAATCGTACTCGCGTGAAAGAGCGTCAAGTGTAGCCTTCATCTTCTCTTCGGTTTTGTTTATAACATCCTTAACCATGTTAAATTAAGCCTCTACGTACCAATAATCTGCAATTTCGAACTTCTTACCTGTGCTCTTAACAACCTCAGATAGAACTGTTCCAACGCTCTTTGAAGTATCTTTAAGATATGGCTGTGAAAGAAGACAAACCTCATCATAGAGTTTCTTAAGCTTACCCATCGTGATGCCTTCCTTAACTTTTTCAGGCTTATCAAGAGCTGCAACCTGAGCCTGGAAGATCTCAAGCTGTTCTTTCTTGTAGTTCTCGTCAACCGTCTTATCAGAGAGGTATAGTGGCTTATATGCAGCAACGTGAAGTGCAACAGAGTGCATGAACTCCTTAACATCAGCGTTGTCGAATGCGCTCTTGTCATCAGCGCTATACTTAACAGCAACACCAAGTACACCACCCATGTGAAGGTAACCTTCAACTCTCTCGTTCTCCTTGAGTGGAATGTATGTGATGCTCTTAATTGTCATGTTCTCTTTGATTTTTGAAATAAGAGCGTCTACTTCCTTCTTAAGTGTGTCGTTTGGCTCTGTGAACTTGTTCTCAAGAGCGATGTCAGCAAGCTTTTCACCAAGAGAAGCGAATTCCTCGTTTCTTGCAACAAAGTCTGTCTCACATGATACAACTACGATTACAGCGCCGTTCTTATCAGATTTGATTGTAACTTTACCGTTCTCTGTTGCTCTATCTGCTCTCTTTGCAACTGCAGCAAGACCCATCTTTTTGAGGATCTTTTCAGCTTCTTTTATATCACCGTTTGCCTCTGATAGTGCCTTTTTGCAGTCCATCATACCTGCGCCTGTACTATCACGCAAATCTTTCACCATCTTTGCTGTAATTTCCATAAGTGTTTACTCCTTTGTTAAATTAGTTCTCTTCTTCAAGTGAAGAGTCTTTATCCTCGATTGGATTGTTCTCGATCTCCTTCTCTTCCTCAAGGCTCTCGATAATCTCAAGACCAACCTGAGTCTCAGCCTCTAGAACTGCATCAGAGGCAATCTTTGTGAGAAGTGAAATTGAACGAATAGCATCATCGTTACCTGGAATTGGGAAATCGATGTTTGTTGGATCTGCGTTTGTATCCACAACGCCAACAACTGGAATTCCAAGTGACTTTGCTTCTTTAACAGCGATGCTTTCAGCTCTTGTATCGATGACGAATAGAATGCCTGGAAGCTCTGTCATCTCCTTGATACCGCCGATGTTTTTCTCGAGCTTGATCTTTTCTGCTGTGAGTAAAGACTGTTCCTTCTTTGTGAAGCTCTCAATTGTACCGTCGCTTTCCATACGCTCGATATTCTTGAGTCTTTGAACAGATTTGCGAATTGTTTGAAGGTTAGTAAGAGTACCGCCTAGCCATCTGTTGTTAACATATGGCATTGAGCATCTCTCTGCTTCCGTCTGGATTGTTAATTGTGCCTGTTTCTTTGTGCCAACGAACAAGACTGTTTTCTTGCTTCTTACAGCCTGTCTAATAGCATCATAGGCTTTTTGAATACAAGCTGTTGTCTTAGACAAATCAACGATGTGAATGCCCTGACGAGCTTGAAAAATGTAAGGTGCCATCTTTGGATTCCATCTCTTTGTCTGGTGACCAAAATGTACGCCTGCCTCTAAGAGGTCTTTCATTGTAATAACTGACATAACCCTTTTCTCCTTTTGTACGCTTGAACGTACACCCCTTTTCTATTACACAATCGCACTCTCGCGCAATTGGAAGATTTTTTAAAAACAATGATACAAAGTACCACAAGTGATACGAAGCATCATAAAACAAATGATACGTAGTGCCACAACGTGGCACGCAGTACACTTGTTCCACATTTCTTGTGGAACAAGTGACACCGAGAGGATTCGAACCTCCGACCCTCAGGTCCGCAACCTTCGTCTACGACGCATCAGGTTGCTTTGGTTCAATCCGACAGGTGACATCCCGTTGACACCGAGAGGATTCGAACCTCCGACCCTCAGGTCCGCAACCTGATGCTCTATCCAGCTGAGCTACGATGTCATGATGTTTACAAGTGATAATGATATTAAATGTTTTGAATAGTGTCAATGTTTACAAACGAAATATAAATAATATATAATTTTAACGGACACCTGGGAGGAATAATGAAAAACTTCTTACGTATTTTGATTGTGCTAGTTTCTGCAATCCTAATTGTTGGGTTAATACTAATGGCAACCTTGTTTATCACCAACTACAACCCAAAAGAAACAGAGCTTGCATCATACACGCTCAAGGGCACAAGACAAGCTAAGTTCAACGAACCAATGACATTCTTTACATGGAATATAGGCTATGGCATCAGCTCAAGCGATGAAAAATCATTCAGCGATGGCGGAAAGAAAGTTGAACCTTTAAATTATGAAGTTGTGAGAGAAAACCTAATCGGCATTCGCGATACAATAAAGTATTATGACGCTGATGGTTACTTCCTTCAGAACGTAGATGAAAACTCAAAGCGCTCTGGTAAGATCAACGAGGTTAAGTACTTGAGCGACGAGCTTAATCTTGATTATACCTTCGCTTATGACCACAAGGTGTCATTCTTCCCATTCCCATGGCCAGTACAGGGTAAGATTGCATCAGGTAGCGCAACCTTTACTCCATTCCAGATCAACGGTGCTCACAGAGTGCCACTAACGCCAACATCCTCATACTTCCCTATTAACCTTGTATCTCCAAAGAGAGCAATGCTTGTTACAAGAATCCCAATTGCCAACTCAGCAAAGAGCCTTGTACTTGTAAACATCAATCTAGACAACAAGGTTGGCGTAAACAGCGACGTACAGTTTAATGAGGTTGTATCATTCCTTAACGAGGAATACAAGAAAGGTAACTACATCGTAGCAGGCGGATC
>CAMDZB010000026.1 GCA_945910645.1 uncultured Spirochaetaceae bacterium
TTTTCTTGACAATGAGCGACTGCCCTTGTATAGTATTTACAAGACCATTGAGGTTGAATGATCTGGGCAATTCGAAGCCCTTACCGTTCAACATCTCAGTGGTTTTTTTATCTATATAATAAATGCCGCACGGCTTATTTACATATTTTTGATGTTCAAGTTCTTCGTTTATACGACAGTTTAAAATGTTCTCTGCTTTTTCTTCGCTCTTAAAAACATTCCCTAAAACAAAAATCACTTTTTTGATTTTTTTTCATAAACATATCGTTGACAATAGGGTGTTCTTCGCGTACGCTGTTAATAGAGGTGATTAAAGCTCCCACTTGATTTCGGACAGAAGAGAAATCTCGTGTGAAGCCATATTGAGCGATTACCGTTTGTATGGCAACTTTACCCTCTTTTTTATTGCTTCATTTTTCTTGACAATGAGCGACTGCCCTTGTATGTTATTTACATGACCATTGAGGTTGAATGCTCTGGGCAATTGGAAGCCCTTACCGTTCAACATCTCAGTGGTTTTTTTTATCTATATAATAAACACCGCACGGCTTATTCCTGTATTTTTGGTGTTCTACTTCGTTTATTTGCTTTGGCTGAGAATAGTGCTGTTTTTGTTTTAACATGTAAACCCACTCTTGATTTTGGCTTTACACAACATTTGTCCAGTGAGGCGATGCAATGTTGGTCTTGAAAAAGCTGATTTTTAGTAGTATTATTGAATTTATCAAATACGATGATGTATACGGTGATGTATAAAAGGGAGATTGAATGAATAATACAAACGTGCTTGTAAAGACGAGCGGAATTTTTAAAAGTTATCAAGACATAGTTCTTTCAAATAATAATACAAGTTTTAAATCTGTAGAAGAAGTCACGCTGAGGAATTTAGCAAAAAAGGTAGTGCTTTATGGCAACGACAGTACGAATTATCAAGACATTAAAGTACTTAATGCTCAGTCTATCACGCGCATTTTACATTTTATAATCAGGGATATTGCCGATTCTGGTAAATTTGAGTTCTTCAAGGATGAGATGCTGAGTTCAGGATTTGCACTTGAGGTAGAGATATGCATAAGAGTATTGAGGATGAATGATGCATCACTTGATAAGGCTGAAAAGAGCAATAAACGCCTTAGGGACTTAAAACTCATAGAATACGAGTTTACAGAGAAGCTTAAACATATGAGTGAGGGATCTATCCTCTACCTTGATGAGAGCGGTCTATTCAAAAAAGCAACGGAAATTTTAAAGACTGCTAATGGGCGCTACATTCCAATAGACGGTGACTTCAAAACGTTTATGCTTACTGACATCACGAGGGTTGAAAGTGACTTCCTAAACGCAATAGAGGCGTACAAACACATAAGATTAGAGCCGTACAGCGATGTTAAAACGCTCAGGATAGAAGATTTACCTTGTCATATCAAAAACGTGCATTTTAGAGCATCCCATGGCCTTCACAACGAGATTCATGGCGTTCTTGAGGATATATTCAGTAAGTCGATTCAGTTTAATGACGTTGCAGTGATGTTTGTTAATAAAAACGAACTCTACTCATCCGCAATGCTCTTAAAGTCACTATCGATACCGTATGAGTATAACGGGCGAATTAGCGGGAAATACAGCGAGATTTACTCGGTTATTTCTGAGGTGTTCTCGATTAGTAAGGAGCGGTTTTCATCCCTTAGGGCGATTGAGAAACTAAGTGCATACAAGAGCGTGAGAGAGTACTTTAAGGATAACAAGACAACATCGCTTTTTGACTTTCTTAATGTTAATAGAGGTGACGGTAAAGATGCCAGGGCAAATAGAGTATCATTTAAGGAGCTCCTTCTTTCAGTGAGTGCTTTCATTAGCGATGTGTTCAACCTTGATGGGAAGGACGCATTTACATCGGAAATAGCGTCTGTACTTGCACTTCTTGATGGAAGTGAAAAGGATACCCTTGATAACCTTAAAGAGCTCACTCTATCAATCCTCGAAGGCGTGAACATCAATAGAAGTTTAATCTCGCGTGATGAGGCTAGAATCCTACTTTTGCCGTTTAACAGCGTCAACATCGAAGGAAGGAGCTATATCTACATTCTGGGGCTCGATAGCAACACGTTTAACCTTAAAGAGGTGGACTCTGCAATACTCACGGATGATGAGAAAAAAGCGCTTGGAATAGAGGATAGAGACTTTAACATGTCAAAACGACAGGGCGAATTAAAGACTCGTAAACTCCTTGAGCGCCTCTTTTTGTTTTCAGAGAACAAGAGCCTTAATCTCACGTTAAGTTACGTCTCGTACGACTCCGTATCCACATCTATTGTCAATCCATCGTCTTTCTACATGAAGGCCCAGAATGCATACAAGGTGAACGATTCTTCTGTTAAACTTGTGGGATTTGACAGCGGTGTTTGCCTTAAAGAAACAGCAAATCCAACCTCAAACGTTTCGTATTTAAGCGAGAACAAGTCACTAATAGCATCTGCAACATCTGTAGACACGTTTATGGATTGTAAGCGCAAGTTTTACTACCAGAGGGTGCTAAGAGCCATAAACGACAAGAGAGATGAAAACGAGGGTGAATGGCTTGATGCGCTTGAGAAGGGCAACCTTATACATCGGGTGCTCTCTGAGTACGTAAACGCTCGGATAATGAATGGAATTGATGTAAAAACGTTATTCGTCGATTATGATGAGTTTAAGAAAGCACTTCTAAAACGCCGTGATGAGCTTAAAAATCGCTATACAAACGAACTTACGAAGATAGATGATGATAACGAACTATTCGAGATCTTCAAGCGTGCCGTTGATACCTTCTACTCAAACTACCCGACACGAGAGAACATATTCAACGCGGAAAAGGCGCGTTACGAGAGGGCTGTGCTTAGTGAAGTCAACAGCATAATAAAGAGCCTGGATACACGCATTCCTATACTTGCAGAGTACACGTTTGGCTATGATGTGAATATAAATGAAGTCATATTCAAAAATTACCGAATCGACAGGATTGATTACAGCTTTGATGATTCCCTAATTGTTGTGGATTACAAGACTAACTCATCAAGCGGAATCAGCAAGATGAAGAATAAAAGAGCGCCTGATTCTAATACTCTCAGGCAAGACTACATCTACGCCTACATTGTCAACTCCGCTATGCGGGACAAAAAAGTTACGAATGATACGGGTGAGCCAATTCTTGTAAAAGAGACTGAGTTTCGCTTTGTGATGAGTTCAGATGTCCTTAAAACTCCACTTCCAGATAATGATTGGAAGACACTTCTTACTGATACAATGAGTGAAATTAGAAACTGCATGATAAATAACAGCTTTCCGCGCTGTACAGATGAAGATCCAAATAGTAAAACCAAGTGCAATTACTGCGACTATAAAAGCATCTGTATCGATTTAATAGGAGAGAATAAAAATAACGAAAAGGAGAGTGAATGATTATGGGAGAAGTGAATAAGGTACTCTTAGAGGCAGGAGCAGGAGCGGGTAAGACTACACGCCTTGTGAGTATGATTATCGAGAATATTGAGAAGGGACAGGCTACCCTTTCTGAGATAGTTGCAATTACGTTCACGGAGGCTGCAACCACTGAACTTAAGGAGCGTTTTCAAAAGAAGCTACTAGAACGCTCTGATGAACTTAAAAGGATACAAAATCCAAATGATGATGAAAAAGAAGCGTTAAAGAACATAGAAAAGGCTGTGGGTGCAATCGACACAATCGCGATATCCACAATACATGGGTTTTGTAACAAGTTGCTCTCAGAGTTCCCGTTTGATGTCAACTTACCGCTTGATAGAGTAGTGGTCACAAATGAGGATGAGGATGCATTTCTTGAAAAGCTCTATTACGAGGCTGCTAACATCTATTTTTCTGATCCGAGTAAGAGCAATATTTTCAATAAGACGGGATTCGCGATAGGTGATGTACTTCCAACGTTTAAGGCGGTGTTTAAGCTTGATAACATTGAATTCATGCGCTCGATCGACACCGTAAGCGACGATGAGTTTAATAGCACGGTTAAGGAACTAAGTTACATCTATAACGAGTATGTTTCTATTGCAAGTAACACAAGAAATGCCGTAAGCGAGTATGAAAAATCGAACAGCATCAGAAACGCTGTGACCTACAAAGATGGCTTTGTACCCCTAAGTCATAACAGACTTTATGGCGCGTTTACATACAACAACTTTAAGCTTCTTAATGGCATAATCGGTGATGAGACTGCAAAGGGTACAACGTATAACATCTTCTCAGTGCCGCGTGATACAGACAAGGCTCACAGGGGCGCCATTAACGCAATCAAGGATAAAGCTAAAGAGCAGTTTGATGAGCATGTGAGTGCACTCAAGTCGTTAAGCGATACGTATCTTGATTATATAGATTCAGAGATTCGAGTGTTCCTTGAAGGCGTCTATAAAATCGCAAGAGGGCTTAAAAAACAGGCCAATACGATTACAAATGACGATATTTTGACTAACACCCTCACTCTTTTGAAAAACATCAACAGTGGGCATATTCAGAAGCGCATGGATTACAAGTTCTGCTATATTGATGAGTTCCAAGATACCGACCCATTACAGGTTGAGATATTCAACACGCTTGCATCAATAATCGAGAAACAGTCGGATGGAAAGATTACCCTCTATTTCATCGGCGATCCAAAGCAGTCCATCTATCACTTCCGTGGTGCAGACCTTGAATGTTACCTTCATGTAAGGAGAGAGATTGATGAGAAGATGAGGAATGACAACTCATACAGCATCGAAGTGATGAGAGACAATTACCGCTCAAACCAAAAGGTGCTTGAGTTTGTTAACGACTTTTTTGGAAAAGATGAGGAGTACTTTGGCTCTTTCCAATACACGCCAATGACTCTAGGACGTAAGGATGAGGATGGGATATACAAAAGCGATGTATTCAGCGGAGTGTACCTTCATACAACATCGGGTGATACGCTCACAAAAGCCGAGGATGTGAGGCAGGCTGAGGCTGAGTGGACAGCATCGTTTATAGATACGCTTGTTAAAAATAAACGCCAAATCTACTCAAAGGATGAGGGAGTACGCGATATAAGATACAGTGACTTTATGCTCATCACTCCAAAAACCACAAGTCATGTGTACTACGTGAATGCGCTTAAAAAGCGGGGGATCAGCGTTAATCTTCAGGGTAGGGCTGAGTTTAAGGGGCAGATTTTTGATGTATTCAAGGGTATGATTTTATACATCACAGAAAATCAAAATTATGCAGAAATTTACATCCTCGAGGCGCTTTTTAAAAAGGACTATACGGAAATCACAGACGAGATGAAATCACAAGCCATCCCTCTGTTTAATTTTGTAAATGCATGTAGGGAAAACGGCGTGAACTACCTACTTACGCATATTGATGATTTTATAAACATAGTGTTCGACATTACAGGCACAACCGAGGACATCTCGATGCTCTATCAAGTTGTTGAGGAGATCAAGAATAACGTGATTGCATCGTATGCGGACTTTATGAAAACGTTTGATGCAATCACATCCAAACAGTGCGAGCGCCAGCTCTCGTTATGTTCAAATTCAGACGATGTGAGGATATTAAATCTTCATAAGTCAAAAGGACTCCAGGCTAACGTTGTGATGCTCCTAGATGCGCCCACTAAGAATTCAGGTCCTGATGAGAGGAAACACGTCTTTATGGATGAAAATGGCAAAAATCACTTTGAGGTGTTCCTATCATCAGCCTTTGGAAAAACAATGCCACTTCTCTGCAACAATAAGCTTGATGAGGAAAATACACGCGAGAAGCTGAAACTGGATGAGGAGTACAAGAGGCTTCTCTATGTGGCTGCCACAAGAGCAAAGGAAGCACTTGTGGTATTTGGGAACGAAAAGACGTCAAAAGATGGTAAGAAAATTGATGATAAGTCATACTGGTATTCGCTTTATAAGAGCATTAGCGAAAGCGATAAAAACGAGCTCCACTATGATGTAGATGCATCAAAATTGAGCCCAAATGCCAACAATGAGCCCTTAAACCCACGTGAACTGATTTCAAAGGAAACGATAGATGAATCTATAATTGCTGAGCTTAAAAAAGCCAAAACAAAACACATCTCACCAAGCAAGGCCGATGATGAAAAACTCATAATTTCAAAGGTCGACGATGACGATGTGGATGATGCCAACATTGCTTACGATACAGCCTTCAGAGTCAACGATGATCTCATTCAACAAAATGTTACTACAGAAGGCGTAACAACAACTGATGTAAACGCAAAAGACAGAGTAACAATAATAGGGAATGAGTGCATCTTCTCACCAACCGTTAGAGGAACAATAATCCATCTTATCTTTGAACTTGCTGTGAACTACATCACAAAGGATGAGAATAGAGTTCAAAACCGCTCTGAATTAATTAACAACAACCATTTACGTGAAGAGCTAGTAAGTTATGCTGTAAAGAGTACGCTTTCATCGCTAAGACTCAGCAATTACGGCGCTGTAAGTGATGTAATTAAAAGAGGCAAGACCTTATCCGAATACGACAACATTCTAACAGCGTTCCTTACCGATGATGAGATACAGGAAAGCATCAAAACGGCAACAGAAGTGTACACCGAGTACCCGTTCAAGTACATAAGCAAACGGAGTAGCAATTCAGGAGTAACTGAAGTAACAGAAGGAATTATCGACTTACTACTTGTGTTTGATGACAACGGCATTAGAAAATACCAACCATACGACTACAAGAGCAATGAAAAAAGTGATAACACTCCAATACCTCAGTTCGAGGCACATCTATACTCAAAGTACAAGGGGCAGTTTGAACTTTATAAAAAAGCCCTCACCGACATGTTAATCGGCAAGGGTGATGGTACAAAGAATGTACAAAATGTCGAAATTTTACCAGTAAAGCTCTACCACCTTTATAAATGATAGAGCGTGGATATAAATTCTATTAGTTAGCCTTATAGAGTCAGACCTATACGTCTAATGTAAACTTACTTAGCAGCCTTATATATTCGCTCTACAACCTCGTTGATATCCTCAACGTCGATTGATGAGAACGCAATTCTGAGGTACTTTCCGCCGATGGCGATTGCACCAAGGTCATACTTTTCAAGAAGGCGCATTCTGAGCTCTTCTGCTGTCTCATTCTTCACGTAGAACGACATAAAGTAACCGCTGTTGAATGGAACAACCTGTAAGCGTTTATCGCTCTTATGAGCCTCAAGTGCCTTTTTGAGTGCAAAGTAGCGCTCTTTAATCACATCAACGCCTTTCTGCTTCTCGCTGTGATAGTTAGGGGACTGCATAGCCTTTAGAAGTATGTTCTGCCCTGGAGTTGATGAGTTTGAAATACATCCTCTGATTGCTCCTGCAAACTTATTAGAAAGCGCTGTGATCTCCTTATCTGTTATGCCCTTGTAGCCAAATGTGATGAAGCTCACTCTGAAGCCCCAAACCATCTCTTCCTTCGTTGCAGCGTCGCACTTGATGGCAAAGAGGTTCTCATTTGCATCAACAAGATGTGCAAAGAGGCTCTCCTTCGCTGTATCCTTTTCGTAGAATAGGCTGTAATACGCATCATCCATGATCACCACGAGTTTCTTATTCTTTGTAGCCTTTTTTGTAAGGAGTTTTGCAAGTTCCTTCTGCTCCTTCTCAGATGGTGTGTATCCCGATGGATTGTTAGGGAAGTTGAGCACAATCACAACCTTATCCTTGTTGATTTTATCAATTGTATTTCCGAGTCCTTCTGTGTTGAATTTGCCGTCTTTGAACATCTTAAACGTCTTGACCTTAGCATTCACGTGCTCTTTAAAGATTAGATCGTAGTTTTCCCAATACATGTCTGGCATGATCACAGCATCGTTCTTGTCAATAAATAGCGATGAGACGATATAAAGCGCATGTGTGAGTCCTGCAGTTACGAGTGGAAGAGAGAACTTCTTGTTCTTAAGAGTAGGATTTTTAAAGATCATCTCTTCTTTCCATGCCTCTCTAAGCTCAGGTTTGCCAAGGGATGGCATATATGGGAATAATTCGGATGGCTTCATATCAGGACTAAAGCAGTTCATAATGCTATCCAGATGCATAGGAACGCCATGGTCTGTTGCAATACCGATGGTTGCGTTGTATCTCTTGCCCTTTGCCTCAGCTCCTTGGACAATGATCCCCTTAGGAAGGTAAATGTTCTTGCCGTACTTCGACAAGACGCTAAAAATAACGCTCTCTTCAAGGTCTTTGTTAAGAGAAATTGCGTAATTTGTCATTTTTTTAACTCCTCTAAATTGCTATTTATTAATTCAGTAAATGCAGAAAGTGCCTCATCCATCGACCCATGGTAGGTGAATCCTGCAGCCTTCTCGTGTCCGCCCCCTGATGCAAGAATACGGCATATCTCATGCGCCTGATACGTGCTTTTGGGACTCACTCTAAGGCTTCCTTCAATTTCACCCTCAACCTCTCTGTATTTGAGAAAAGCTATCATTTCCACATCCTTAACTTCAAGTAGGGTGTCGTAGATAGATTTTGATGGGCGCGCCTCACGTCCGAGTGTTGTAAACATATCCTTATCATCAAGGGCAATAATCACATTCTTATCTTTGATTACAACAAGATTTGAAAGTATTCTCGCCATATATTCTATATTCTCAAGTGGCCTTCCACCGTGGCGTGCGTTGTATACAAGGCTAGGGTTTGCGCCAAGCTCTGTTAGCACGCGTGCTCTATCGAAAGTGTCGCTGTTATTATTTGTAAGGTGTCTAAAGTTATCTGTATCCGACGCTATGGCATAGTAGATTGCGGTTGCAAGTTCTGAAGGGATTTCAGATTGTTTGAATGTACTTGTCATGATGTTGAACATCAGATCGCCACAGCTTGGTGAACTCTCATCGATGTACGATGAAATAAAGTCATCAGGTCTCTCATGATGGTCGATTGCAAGCGTATTTGAGTAGTTGAACACTCCAGCCTTTTTTATAACGTCAAGGGATGACTTAATACGGCTCTTTTCAGCGCAGTCAACGTACACGTGTAGTGGATTATCACCAAGTGAATCAATTTCGCTTTTAATGAGCGTTTCTTCAATTTTTAGTGGAATTTCCTTATCTATGCACGAATTTATGCGTAGAAGATCCTTGTAGTAGTCAGGTTTGCTGTCTGTAAGAATAATATTTGGTATATTCTTGAGCGTTAACATAAAAGAAAGAGACACCGTACTACCAACGGCATCTCCATCTGGTGCAACGTGCGGCGTAATTACAACACCGCTTGCACTAAATAACTTTTTTAAAAAATTATCCTCAACCTTTTTTATCATCTTAGCTTACTTTTTTTAGAACGCATTTACCTCTTTCTACGTCTTCTTCAGTAATTTCAATCTCTGTTATGTCCTTGCGTGAGGGGATTTCAAACATCACGTCTGTGATTAGGTTTTCAACGATGTTCCTAAGTCCTCTTGCGCCAGTCTTCTGAGAGATAGCCTTCTTGGCAATTGCGCTGATTGCGCCGTCTGTAAATGAGAGCTTAACGCCATCCATGTTGAACAGCTCTTCATACTGCTTTGTGATGGAGTTACGTGGTTCTGTGATGATAGTTTTGAGGTCTTCCTCTGTAAGCTCGTTAAGCCCAACAGCGATTGGAAGACGTCCGATGAATTCAGGGATAAGTCCAAAGCGCATCAAATCGTCAGGCAGAAGCTCGTTGTAAAGGCGTGAAATATCACGTTCGCTCTCTTTGATGATGGTTGCACCAAATCCCATAGCGCTCTTTGCGATTCTGCTCTCGATGATCTTATCAAGTCCCACAAAGGCTCCACCGCAGATGAATAGGATGTTCTTTGTGTTGATCTTGAGCATTTCAGCGCCAGGATGTTTACGTCCGCCCTGAGGAGGAACAGATGAAACAGTACCCTCAATAATCTTTAGGAGTGCCTGCTGTACGCCTTCACCAGAGACGTCTCTTGTGATAGAAACGTTTTCACCTTTCTTTGCAATCTTATCAATCTCATCGATAAAGACAATGCCGTACTCAGCTTTTTTGATGTTGCCGTTAGCGTTCTGAATCAGCTTGAGTAGGATATTCTCAACATCCTCACCAACGTAACCTGCCTCTGTTAAAGTGGTGGCATCTGCAATTGCAAACGGAACGTTTAGTTTACGAGCAAGCGTTGATGCAAGTAGGGTCTTACCTGATCCTGTAGGCCCGATAACAAGCATGTTGCTCTTGTCCATTTCAACCTCAGGTGGAGTGACCTCATACTGTTCGCCATCCTTATCGTACTCGCCACATCCGTAAAAATCATCGGAATTTTCCTCATCATTTTCAGGCATGACACGTACAACTTTTTTGCTTCCTGCAACCTGTAGTTTATTGTATTTAATGCGTTTATAGTGGTTATAAACTGCAACTGATAGCACTCTTTTGGCTCTGTCCTGACCAACAACGTACTCATCCAAGAAGCTCTTGATCTCCTCAGGAGTAGGGAGTTTATCTTTTAAGAAATCAAACGATGAACTGCCTGTAGCCTCCTGATTGATATTGTCGTTTGTATGTAGGCGAGCAAACATGTCCACGTGTACGTTGGTGCAGTTTTCGCAGATGCAAACGTCGGAATACTGACCAAAAATTAGAGGATTATCAGGGCTGCCCGGAGTGCCACAGAATGAACACCTTTTTTCTTTTGCCATATTATTTCCTTGTAATTACAGAGTCGATAATGCCGTATTTTACAGCATCATCAGACGTCATAAAGTTGTCTCTTGCAATATCCTTTTCAACCTCAGCTTCTGTTTTGCCGGTATCGGATGCAAGATAGCTGATTGTAAGCTTCTTAAGCCTCACAAGCTCCTCAGCCTGTACAGTAATGTCGCTTGCCTGACCTTCAACACCACCAAATGGCTGGTGAATCATAACGCGTGATGACCTTAGAGCAAAGCGCGATCCCTTCTTTCCTGCAGCAAGGATTAGAGCCGCCATTGATGCAGCCTGACCAAGACATATTGTATTAACAGGGGAGGAGATGTACTTGATAGTGTCGTAGATAGCAAGACCTGCTGTTACAGAGCCGCCTGGTGAATTGATGTAGAGGTTGATCTCCTTATCAGGATCTTCAGCTTCAAGAAAGATCAGCTGTGACACCACAAGGGACGACACAGCATCGTTAATCTCGCCATCAAGAAATATGATTCTTTCCTTTAGTAGTCTTGAGTAAATATCGAAGGTTCTTTCAACCTGTCCTGACCTCTCAACAACGTATGGAACGATATGACTCATTATTTATCCTCGCTCTTTGTGCTTTTCTTTGTTGTAGCCTTTTTCTCAGAAGGCTTCTTTTCGGTCTCTTTTGAACCCTTGCTCTCGGAATCCTTCTTTGTAGCTTTCTTCGTCTCTTTCTTTTCTTCCTTCTTAGCAAGATAAGCGCCTGATGCAAAATCCTCGTATGTTACTTCCTCTTTTGATGGAACGAACTTGTTCTCCTTAAGTAGGAAGTCGATTGCCTTTTGATACTCAAGGTTGTCTTTAACTATGTCTTTGTATACAGCCTTGTTGTCTTCAGATACGTTAGGGAACTGCTTTTCGATTTCCTTTGTGATCTCATCCTCAGTTACTTCGAACTTCTCGTTATCTCTAACTCTTGATACCACAAGCTGTGATTTGATTGTGTGCTCTGCATCATCTCTCCAAGGTGCTGTAAAGTCGTTTAAACTCTGACCGTTAGCCTCGAGGAACTTAATTGCATCCCCCTCAGACATACCCATCTGGCTTGAGAATCTTCTAAATGTATTGGCAACTTCAAAGTCAACCATGCTCTTTGGAATGTCGAGTTTGATCTCAGGAAGCATCTTATCAAGGAGTAGGGAGATCTTAGTCTCTCTCATGCTGTCGTTAAGGCGGCTCTCAAGGTTAGACTTAATGCCGTTTTTAAGATCCTTAACGTTCTTGTACTTTTCGCTTACGTCTTCTGCAAACTCGTCGTCGACCTTTGGAAGCTCCTTGCTCTTAACTGAGTTCACCTTGATCTTGATCTTTACAGAATCAGCTTCAAGTCCGTGTGGTTTTTTATCAGCCTCGTACTTCTTTTCGATTGTCTTTTCATCGCCTTTCTTGAATCCGATGATGTCATCGTCAAAGTCGAAGTAGCTTGAGTGTGAACCGACTGTGAATACGTAGCTGTCACGCTTTGAGTCCTTGATGCCCTCAGCCTCATAGTCCACGTTTACGATATCGCCCTCAGCAATTGGTGCGTCATCCTTATCTTTAAGGATAGCGTTCTGCTCTCTTAGGCGCTCAATCTCGTTGTCAACAAGGTTGTCTGAAATTGTAACGTTTGGATACTCAACCTCGATTCCCTTGTAGTTCTTCACCTCGAATTCAGGCATGATTTCATACTTAACTGTGAATGTAATATCCTCGTTCTTCTTAACAGGGAAGACCTTTTCTTCATCCTGAAGTGCAGGAGTGGAGTATGGGAGTGGCTGGAGTGCCTTGTCTACCTTTTCAAGTGCAACTTTTAGCGCATCATCCATTGCATTTGCAGCGATTTCCTGTAAGAATCCATCGCCGAGTTTCTTTTCAACAAGGTTTCTTGGAGCCTTACCCTGTCTGAATCCAGGTATGCTTGCCTTTGTTACGATCTTAGACAATTCTTCGTCATATTTAGACTGGATATCCTTCCATTCCAACTTAATTGTGAGTTCTGCCTCTGTAGTGGACACTCTTTTAGCGTTATTAGCCATTTTTGTAATTTCCTTTTTCTAGTAAAATTTGATTTTATAATTATAATAATGTAGGCATAAAAAGTAAACGATTGAAAACGTCTCTGTTTTCTGCTAATATTATCTTACGAAATGAGCCCGTAGCTCAGTGGGAGAGCATTACCTTCACACGGTAGGGGTCGTTGGTTCAAACCCAATCGGGCTCAACTTATTCAAATTAAAGTAAAATCAACCTAAAATTTTAGTCAGGGTGGTAATCGTGAAAGAAAAGCATAAAGAGATAGAAGCAAAAGCGCACATTACACCGTTTGAAAAAGACAGTCTAATCCAAAAATTCAACAAAATGTACGGCACCTATAAAAGCGAGATAAAAAAAGATACGTATTTTGAGGATGAAGACGGCACGCACTCACGAATACGTGAGGAAGGGGACGAGTACATCTACACCAAAAAGCGCCAGAGTATGAAAGGATCCATAGAGGTAAACGATGAGGATGAAAAGATACTCAGCGAAAGCCAAAAGGACGTCTACATTCAAAGCCATAGGATACTGCTGTTTAAATCAAAACAGGGATACATCTGGACGACGGCGATTCAAAATGGTACAGAATCGTATCAAATGAACATTGAAATTGTAAAAGTCGAGGGGCAGTACAAGGATAAGGCGCATAGAGATCTTGGATGGTTCCTCGAAGTTGAACTTCTCATCCCAAATGCAGATACTACCACGATAGAGTGGGGAACAAATACTATCAATGCTTTCTTTAAAGATTACGCGCTCGACTTGAAAATCGAAAAGCGAAAGTACATGGAGATGTTGAAGTGACCTTTGAAGGCATTCAAAAATTCACACTTCTCGACTACCCTGGAAAGATTGCCGCAACTCTCTTTACTCCAGGCTGTAACTTTCGCTGTCCGTTCTGTCATAACTCAGAGATAGTAACAGCAAACGTGAACAAAGGCAGGATTACGAGCGATAAGATACTCACCTTTTTATCGTCGCGTAAAGGACTCCTTCAGGGCGTTTGTATCACAGGGGGCGAGCCTACCTTACAGAGTGGTTTACTTGAGTTTATAAACGAGGTTAAAGCGATGGGATTCTTGGTTAAGCTTGACACAAACGGGGAGCGCCCTGATGTGCTTCAAAGCCTACTCGATTTGAACGTTCTCGACTACGTTGCCATGGATGTTAAGAACTCGCTAAAATCATATGCCCTCACTGTGGGAATCGCAAACTTTGACACAGGTCACATCCAAAAAAGCATCGCAATCCTCAAAAAATCTACAATTGATTATGAGTTTAGAACCACCGTAGTTAAGGAATTTCACCAAGAGAGCGACTTTGACGCCATGTATGATCTTCTTAAGGGTGCTAGGCTCTGGAGACTTCAGGAATTCAGGGATTCACCAAACTGTTTTTCAAAAAATTTACACCCAATACCAAGCGATGAACTTAAGTTGTTGATTTCACGATACTTGAGCGATAAAACTATACAGATTTATTGACGATTATGATTTAAATATACCTTTGTATACCACAATATGTTGTGGTTTTATTTAATTTTACGTATTGACCAGTTTTTTATCTATCCGTTAAGCTCTATATTGCAAATTTTAAGATCAGCAACAAAAGAGGAGAGGGAATATGAATACCGATATGATCAATTCAAAGAAAATTATCGACGATTATTTAGGACTGGCCGACTGGCGTGTAAAGGAGAACTCAACAGTATCCTATTCACTTGGCGGTCTTATACTTTCAAACAGTGGAGCAATGATTGCAAACTACTGGCTTAACAACGTGTATACTAAGGAAATAGCCGATGCGCATAAAAGTGGAGACTTCCACATTCACGACCTCTCTATGCTATCAGGCTACTGCGCAGGGTGGTCTCTAAAACAGCTCATCACAGAAGGGCTTGAAGGGGCTGAGGGTAAGATCGCTTCCCGTCCGGCAAAGCACCTTTCAACAATCTGTCAGCAGATGGTGAACTTTTTAGGAATCATGCAGAACGAATGGGCAGGAGCACAGGCTTTTTCCTCTTTTGATA
>CAMDZB010000027.1 GCA_945910645.1 uncultured Spirochaetaceae bacterium
TAAAGACGGCAATTGTTAAAAAAGGCAATTTCCTAGTATATTACTCAAGATGGGATTGATTGTTGATAACCTAAGGGTAAGGATTGGCGAGTTCTCTTTTCTCTACAATTTTACGGTTGATGATGGTGAAGCTGTTGCAATCCTTGGTCCTTCAGGATGCGGAAAAACAACGCTTTTAAACGCCATTGCAGGCCTTACGGAGACTGAGAGTGGCAAAGTAATCCTAAACGGCGATGACATCACAAAGTGCTCTGTATCAAAGAGGGGAATTGCCTATGTATTTCAAGACTACGCTCTTTTTGAAACGCTAAGCGTGAAGGCAAACATAGCATTCCCTCTTAAAGTGAGGCACACTAAGAAAAAGGATATAGAGAGGCGCGTTAAGGAACTTCTACACATTGTGGAACTTGACGGCTTTGAAAAACGCATAGTATCAACGTTATCTGGAGGTGAGAAGCAGCGTATCGCGCTTGCCCGAGCGCTTGCATCAGATCCAAAACTACTCCTACTCGATGAACCCCTATCTGCACTTGATGTTGCACTTAGAGATAAGATGCGCCTATTCATCAAAGACATACAAACAAAGTCGCACATAATGACTATTTTAGTCACACACGATGAGAAAGATGCCGCAGTTATCTCTGCCCGTACAATCAGTTTACCAAAATAATCTACGATTAAGGGCAAAAAAACCCTTTAAGAGTAGAAAAATAATAAATACCTTTGTATAATAAAGAATGAGGTAAAAAGATGAAAAAATTCTTTGGATTTATAGCAGTTTTATTAGTATTTGCATCAGTTTCGCTTTTCGCAGAAGAGACTATTATCAAATGGACATGGGAAATGAACGATCCTGATGTTGTTGCATTCCGCTACCAGGTTAACGGTCAAGCTGATGAGGGATGGAAGGTTGTTGGTACTAACGAGACATCATATAGCTTGAGAAATGTTACACCAGGGGATACATACACATTATACCTTCAGCAGTCATACGACAGACTAAGATGGTCAGAGAGTAGTCAGGCATCAATCGTAGCTCCAATGTCAGCAAGCGCAAGCAAGGAGAGCCAGCCTGTTGATGAAGCACCAGTAGTCTTAGATGTTAAAGAAGAAGTTCAGGCAGAGGCAGCTGCACCAGAAGTAGTTGAAGCTCCTGTAGTTGAGTAAACTAATCAGAGCGATTACTATTACAATAATGTATACTAATAACAAGAAAGGCTTTATCGTAATGATAAAGCCTTTTGTTTTACTGTTTGTGATTAATTAGTTTGGTTGAGACTTATCAAAGTAAGCCTTGATGTAGATTGCTAGTAGCTCAGAGAGCTTCTTAAGATCAGCATCGGTTGTGTTAACGATGAGGTTGTAGTGTCGTCTATCGCCCCAGGTGTTACCCGCAACGATAGCGCATGTTTCCTTTCTAACCTTATCAATCTTATTGATGTACTTTTCAATCTCTTTATCAGAAAGCTTATCCCCGCCTTCGCCACGTTCCTTACAGCGTTCAATTTTGGATGCTAGCGATGCGCAAACGAAGAGTTTGAACGGTTTATACTCCCTGAGGATATAATCGGCGTTACGGCCAACGATTATTGCGTCCTTTCCTTTCTTTGCAATGCCTTCGATGATCTTCTTCTGTTCAATGAGTAGGCGAGCCTGAGTTACATTGAGTGTAAGTGGGTCAAAGAACGAGTGGTTGAATGTGTACTGGAAGTTCTTTGTGAACGAACTGTGAATAGTATCGTTTACGTATTGCTCATCAAGATTTTCATTTTTAGCAATTGCAGAAATAATCTCTTTATCGTAGTAGTCAAAGCCAAGTTCATCAGCAAGTCTTTTGCCGACCTCTCTTCCGCCCGATCCAAATTCACGGCTGATTGTTACAATTTTCATTTTGTCTCCTTTGTATTGCGGTATGCCTATTGGGTACATTTTTTGCAATACATTTCCACACTAATAATTATAACATATTTTGCATTTGTAAGGCTAATTTAATTTACGCCTCTTTTGTAAAATCCTCGCCAAAATATACGTCAACTGCAGTCTTGTTGTTAATTAGTTCATCCCGCGTTCCAGACACGAGGATTGAGCCGTTATGGATGATGTAACCGCAGGAGGTGACAGCAAGTGCATCACGTACGTTGTGATCTGTTACAATCACACCGATTCCTTTACTTGCAAGATGTTTGATGATGTTTTTAATCTCGTTTACAGCGATTGGATCGATTCCTGCAAACGGCTCATCAAGGAGTAGAAACTTTGGTTTTGTTGCAAGACAGCGTGCAATTTCACATCGTCGTCTTTCACCGCCTGAGAGGGTGTACCCTGGCTGATGGCGTAGGTTTTCGATTCCAAACTCATTGAGTAGGCGCTCGCACTCCTCATCCTTTTCGCGCTTTGTAAGCTCCGTGCGTGAGTCAAGCACAAGGCGTATGTTGTTTTCAACAGAGAGCTTTCTGAATACAGACGGCTCTTGAGGAAGGTACGCAATTCCCTTTCGTGATCGCTCGTACATTGGAAGCCCTGTTATGTCCTCGTTGTTGATGTAGATCTTGCCGCCGTTTGATTTGATAAAGCCTACGATCATAAAGAACGTTGTGGTTTTGCCCGCGCCGTTTGGTCCAAGTAGACCTACGATGTCACCGCTTTTCATCGAGAATGTTATGCATTTTACCACGTACTTTTTGCCGTAGTATTTCTGAAGTCCCATTATTGAAAGTACGTTCTTTTCTTCTTTATCCATTCACTGTTCCTTTTATGTCGCCCGTCATCACGATCTCTTCGGTTTTGAGGTCTACAGAGAGCTTTTGTGAGGTGTACTCATCGCCGTTCCAGTCTACTTTTGCATTGCCGAGTAGGGTGAGGCTCTCGCTGTTTCTGTCGTATGTCACGTTGTCGGCATTACAGATCATAGGGCCCTTTGATGTGCTCTTTAGTATCTTCGTTTGAAGCTGTAGGCGTAGGATTCCACCGTTTAGGTCAAACTCGAGCCATGCCGATGATACGCTCACCTCGTTCTTGGCATCCTGCATCTCAACCCATCCGTCGATGGTGATGAACTCAGTTGTGCGGTTGTATGCAAGGGATGAGGCCTGAATTGTGATGTCCCTTTTATGATCTATAACTTTTACGTTTCCAAGGCAGGTGAGGAAGGAGTAGTTTTCGCCTGCAATCACTATTTTATTTGCTGTGATGTCGATATCGCCTGTGGATACCTTTACGTTCTCTGTGAGTTCTACGGTTTTATTGTCGCCCTTCATTGCGACTCTGGTGTACCCTGATGAGAATGTGATGTCATCCGCAAAGGCGCTTGATGAGATCAAGAGGAGTAGTGATATTACCAGTAAAACTTTACGCTTCATACATCCTAAATTATACATTATCGCCACCCGTTTGCCCACCATCAAATGAACTTGACGTGTTATTGTTTCTGTCTGTGTTTTGAGGCGTGGATGTCTCTTCAACAGCTTTTTGTGTGATGAGTCCTTCTGTGATCTCCTTAAACGTAAACACACCAGTTTGAAGATTACCAGTAAGATTGATTCCACGCACCTTAATATCGCCGTAGTCGAGGTATACATTGCCTATGCTTTCAACGCGCTCTGTATCCTTATCCCATTTGATGCTGTCAGCCTCAATAGAATTGCCCTCCTCGTGAAGATAAATCTTCACATCGCCCTCAAGTGAGCTCAAGTACGTCTCTGTGTTGATCCTAGCCTTATCTGCGCTTCCTGATACAAAGAGGTCACTGGTGCCGGTCTTACGCTGTTCAAACGATGCGCCTTCGATTATGGCTTCCTTGCGGTTTAGAAAGATTTGCATCGATTCTGCGTTGAATAGCACGTTGTCTCCATCCGAGCGTCCAAGTAGGTACTTTGTGTTTTTAAGAGCGATGTCAGGATATACTGCACGCTCTCTTTCTGTGATCTCCTCTGCGCACGATAGAGCTAAAAGACAAAGTGAGACTATTACAACTCCAAGTATGTGTGATTTCACGCAATAATAATTATATTTAATGATGGACTATAATTCAAATTTCATTATTTCTATGATAAAATAGATTTTATGAGAATAGCGTTATGTTCAGATATATTCCTTCCTCATATGGGTGGAATTGAGAATGTTATAAAATGCCTTGCGGAAGTGTATATGGAGATGGGACACGATGTGATGATCTTCACAAGCACGATGAATATAAAGAATATCGACGACTCTATCTTTACATTCAAAGTGGTGCGTACAGAGTCTAAAACTGTGATCCCAGGCGTTCATAATACGTACCCCAAAAAAGACAAGGCGTTCAACAAGGCATTTGATGAGTTTAAACCCGATGTGGTACACTCACACACGCCGTTTTCTATTGGAATGTGGGGAATAGAGAAGGCAAAGGAGATCGGAGTTCCATCAGTGCTCACAACGCATACCTACCTCAGCTACATGAACGACACGCAGGTTCCATTCTCAAAGAACAATCCTATTCATAAGGCGATAGTGAAGTCACTCAACAATCAGCCACGCCGTGCAAGTGCAGCGGCAACCGTACTCACAGCCGTATCTAACAACACCATACGCGAGGAGATTAGAAGGGCATACGGACTTGAGCGGGAAACTCACCTTGTGAGAAACGGCTTTGACTTCAAAAAGAACTGCCAAAACGCGATAGAGAACTACGTAAAAGACCACGACAAGGATGCATTCAGGCTGTTCTACGCAGGCCAGATTGACAGGACTAAAAACATACAGTTCTCACTTAAAGTGTGCAAGGAGCTAAAGAGGCGATGCATTCCGTTTGTATTCAACCTTGCAGGCGAGGTTAACAAGAAGTTCCATCTTCCATTTCAAAAGAACGACAAGGAGAAGTACATCGAGGCGATTAACAAATATGGCATTTCTGATAGCGTGCACTTTCTTGGACGCCTAAACTTTGATGGACTTCAGAGCAACTACTCAAGAAGCGATGCCTTCCTCTTTCCTTCAGAGTATGATACAGATGGGCTTGTGGTGAAAGAAGCAAGCAGGTGTGGATGTCCGGCGCTTACAATCAAGGATACTGGTGCAAGCGAGCAGGTGGATGACGGCGTGAACGGCTTTACGCTTTTAAATTCAGTGGATGCGTTTGCGGATAAGATTGAGGAGCTTTATAATCTCAAGCGCGATCATTTTGACGAATTTATAGCCCTGCGTTCAAGAACTCAAGCAAAAAAGATCCCGTCATGGGATGAGATAGCCATGCAATACCTTGCATTGTATCAGGCGTAGAGGATAAAATTTCTACGCCTTAATCGCCATTAGCCTGTTGTATTCTGCTGTTGCTTCCTCAATCGTTCCAAGGCAACCCTTCTTGCCGTGTTTACGCCCTAATCTCATCATTTTAATTTTTTCTTTGTAGTTTTCTTTGCGTAGCAAAAACATCTTGATAGCCCTAGAGGGATAATAAATAAAGTGTCTCTTAAAACCAAAAAATGATCCGTTTCCTTCCTTCCTATATTTACGCTGTAAATAAATATAGTTTCTCTCTGTATAGTAGTAGCGTATAGGTGAAGCTGTTGTATAAGATAAGTCTAAAAAAAGGAATTTTCTTCTTACTGTTGTTCCAAATTGTTGGTGTACTTTGACATCTTTAAAGTTAAGAATCTTTTTTCCTATTTTGTAAAACTGATAGTCAAGGTCATAATCTACTTGATCAATAAACAACTTCTCGTTGTACCCACCATCTGTACATTTGTCGAGTAGTAGCTTGTAATTATGGAGGTTCACCATGTTTGATGCAGTTGGTGTCATTTTTGAGTACGTGTCTTTCTTTAAATAGTAGCCATTGTATGATGCGTTGAATAGGGCAATATCATCAGAAGGGGTGGTTTCAACACGATTTATATAGCGCTCTATATCCTCTTTATCAAACCACGTGTCTTGATCCATTGTTAGAATGAAATCAGCATTCTTTCAGTCTATATTGAGGTTTTAAAATATTCAATAAGGCATCTAACCATATCATCAATGCCTTCTGTTGACGAGAATCCGATTTTTTTGATCTTTGTTGTATCTAAACCAAACTGGATCTGTGGTAAATATTGCTTATTTTCCTTTTCAAGAATCTCTATTTTTAAATCTGTGCCTTGTATGAATAGCTCTGCAAGCTCATATATGGATATGTATGAATTGTCACTCCCAAGGTTGAAGGATTCACCGCTCTCTCCGTATAGGAGAGCCTTGATTATACCTTGAACAGAGTCAGGAAGGGATAAGTAGGAGTGTTTCGTAAGTCCTTTTGTTTGAAGCTTTATGTTTTCGCCATTAACAACGCTTTTTGAAAAGTATGCAAATACCCTTTTGTCGTTGAGATCTACACCAGGGCCAAATACCTGTCCAAGACGTACACTCTTAAAGGGAACGCTATACTCGAGCTGATATGAAACGCCAAGGTTTTCAATTAGCTTCTTTGAAATTGGATATGAATTTCTCACGTGGAACGAATCAAGAGGGTAGTATTTATCCTCAGTGAGGAAGACGTCATCATTGCATAACCCGTATATCTCAAGTGATGAGAGGTATACAAAGCTCTCTACAGGATGTTCCTTTGAATATTTCATTAGCGTCTCAAAGCCGTGGATAGTCTCTTCTATAAGTTCAACAGGATGCTCAATAAAGTAGTTGGAGCTTGTGGATGAGGCTGTGTGTATGACAAAATCTATGTCTTTGTCAAAGTCAAACTCCTCCTGAAGATCCCAGATTATCCAGGCGATAGAGTTATGATACATAACGCTGTTTATTTTATCCTTAGATCTCACTGTACCATATAGCCTTAAGTTAAGGTCATGTTTTTTATTAAGATAGGCAAGGGTGTTAAGAAGGAACGATCCTATCAGGCCGTTTCCGCCTGTGACAAGAAATGACTTTCCAGTGATCCTTTTAAGATCTTCATCGCTGAAGATCACCTTTTCAATCTCTTTTTGTATTAATTCGTCACGTTTTGTCATAGTATGTTTATCTGTTCGTTTTCCTTTGCATCAAGCATCGCCTTGAACATAAAGAAGTCCATCGGTGTTGTCACCTTAATATTGTTGATTGAGCCTTCAATAGGGTATAGATCATGCCCGTAATGAGACATCAGTTCGCCTGAGTCTATAAAGTCAAGCTTATTCTCTTTGATTGCCATTTTGTGGGCTTCAAAAATGTCTTTGAACCTAAAGCTCTGTGGCGCTCTTTCATAATGGGCAAATTTTCTGTTTATAACGCGTCTCTTATTTTTATCATCAAGGATTAGAAGTGGTTCAATTGCAGGTGTTACTGTTATGCCTGAGCCGTATTTTTTAACAGATTCTATGTTTTTTTTGATAGTATCATCATCAACAATCGGCCTCACCCCATCGTGTATAAGAACTACATCATCATTCTTTGCAAACTTGCTTATCTCAAGAAGGGCATTGTATATGCTTTCCTGTCCGTTCTTGCCACCAGGAACCACATTTTCAATCTTAGAAAGTTTGTATTCCTCTTTTAGCTTGAACATATACGGAATATAGTCTTTTAAGGATGCTACAACAATCTTATCTATTGCCTCAGAGTTCTGAAAGTTTTCTATCGTGTGAATTATAATAGGCTTTCCATGCACCAATAGGAACTGCTTTGGGATGGATGAGGTGTTCATTCTCTGGCCTGTTCCGCCTGCAAAAATCAACGCTATATTCATATCAATTAGTTTAACATATGAAGGAAGTTTTGATAAAGATATTTCGTTGAAATGCCTGGTCTATTATGTTATATTTTAAACATGCGACAGCTTACAATGCGTGAACTCCAACTGAGAGAAAAGCAGATTTTACTTGATTTTGCAAAATTCTGTGATGATCACAATCTTAAATACAGCCTATCATCAGGAACCCTTCTTGGCGCTGTGAGGCATAAGGGATTCATCCCATGGGATGATGATATCGATGTTATGATGCCATACGATGATTATCTAAAATTTGTAAAGCTCTTTGATGAACAAAATAGAAATCAAAATTATATGATCTACGCGTATGAGCTTGGCAACTTTCCGCTTCCTTTTGCAAAGATATACGATAAAACAGTAACTTTGAATAGGGGAAAGGCTGAGGGGTTTGAAGGGGAGGAAGATTTCTTATGGATAGATATCTTTCCATTAAGAAAGACCTATGATGATGAGAAACAGCATTTAAAGGCTTTTAAAAATACAAAACATTATCTCTTGAAATTGCGTGGAGCGGAAGGAAAGGTCTATACAAAGGCTCACCCGTGGCTAAAGATATTAATTTTCCCACACTATATATTCTTTAAAATTTTTAATGGAAAATATTGGCTTAAAAAACTGATGACGCTTGTGGATAATGTGGATAGAGAGAATATAAATAGCAATCGCTACTCATGTTACTCATGGGGATTTGGCGAGAAGAAGGAATGGATAGAGAAAGCAAGTGTGATGAACAGATCTCGTGTGGAATTTGAAGGTGATATGTTCTATGCATTTGGAGACACAGACGCCTATCTTAAGCAGGTTTATGGAGACTATATGACGCCTCCACCAGCGTCAAAGATAGTCACTCACACGGTTATTGGCTTTGATAGCCATAAATGATAAAATAACTTAGAATGGCAAAGACTACATCCAACTTTCTATGGAAATTCGGACAATTGTGCGGAACTCAGATTGTAACGCTGCTTGTTTCTATAATCTTTGTTCGAGTTCTTTCTCCTAACGATTTTGGAAGAGTTGCATTAGTTGCCGTCTTCATCAACATCCTTCAGGTGTTTGTTGATAGTGGTCTTGGCTCTGCGCTAATACAGAAGAAAGATGCGGATGACTTGGACTTCTCATCTGTTTTTTATTTTAATTTTTTTGTTTGTATCCTTCTTTACGCTCTAATGTTCTTCTCAGCGCCTCTAATCGCAAGATTTTATAAGGATGATAGTTTAACATCGATAGTCAGAGTAATCAGCCTTCTTATTGTACTGTCAGGCATTAATGGGATTCAGCAAGCCTATGTTTCACGTAAGATGATATTCAGAAAGTTCTTCTTTGCAATGTCCTGCACTTTCTGCAAAGTCGTTTCGAAACAGTAGGGATAACACATCGCCGTGGGATGGGGACAAATACTCAAGGTTGTTATCCTTAAGCTTTTTTACGATGACTTGCCCATCGCACGTAGTTCAGCTGCTAATAAAATGATAGAGTTCATTGTATTATTATACTAATTATTACACTAAAGAAATCAAGAAAGACAGAAAGAATCAACGGAAAAAAGCCGCCCGTCAGATTCGAACTGACGACCCTCTGATTACAAGTCAGATGCTCTGGCCAACTGAGCTAGGGCGGCACATAATGGAGAGAGAAGGATTCGGACCTTCGAAGGCTAAGCCAACAGATTTACAGTCTGCCCCCTTTGACCGCTCGGGAACCTCTCCATAAATGCAAAATCAATTATATTAAAAGCGTTCCATTTCTTCAAGGGCAGGAGCAATATTTTCAAAAATTTTATAATTCCTCAAGAATTGTAGCCTTATAGGTGCTTCCAACTATTGATTCGAGTCTCACCTTTAAAAGCGTGCCGACCTTGAGGTTTTTAGCTTCAAATACCACGCCTTCAAGTGTATTGATGTCAAAGCCGAGCATCTCATTTGGATTGTCACGTGACGCTTTTTGAACTATAACGAGGCGTTCCATTCCAATGCGATCCCTCTTGATGTGTAGCGCATTGGCCCTCTGGAAGGCGATGAGGGTCTCAAGGCGTTCGATCCTCTGACTCTCTGCTATCACGCCCACGGTCATCTCCGCAGCCTTTGTGCCTTCGCGCTTGTTCCAGTAGTACATGAAAGCATCAAGTGGATTGACTTCTTTCACGAGGATGAGCGTTTCGTTGAATTCCTGCTTTGTCTCTGTGGGGAAGCCTACCATTAGATCCATAGAGAACGTTGCGTCAGGGATGGCCTCCTTTATGCGCTTAAACAGTCCTATGACCTCCTCACGCGTGTACCTTCTGTTCATAAGCTCAAGAATCCGAGTGGATCCGCTTTGCACAGGGATATGGAAGTGGTGGCTGAAGTGCTTTGAGTTCTTGATGGTTGTTATTAACTCATTGCTAAAATCTTTGGGGTGTGGGGACTCAAAACGTATCGACTTGATGTTTTTTAAGGGTAGGGCGTCTATGAGTTTAACAAGCGTGTTAAAGTCGGTTTTAACGCCGTTTTCGTCTTTGTAGGCGTATGAATTGACGTTTTGCCCAAGAAGGGTGATGAGGTGTGCGCCAAGCTTATCCTGATGCATAACCTCGTTTATAATGTCGTCTTTACTCCTTGAGACCTCTCGTCCTCTCACGTACGGCACAATGCAGTAGCTACAGAAGTTGTTGCAGCCGTTCATTATAGGAATGTACGCGTTAAGGTCGCCTTTTGCAGCGTAGTACTTTGCAAACGTGTATGTTTCGTGTGACATTTCGCTATCAAAGGAGTTCTCTTTAATCAGAAGCGGGATGGATAGTTTGTCATTGTTTTTCACAACCGCCGTGATTCCCTTGTACTTTTGTTTAAGATCATCGCCTAGGCGGTCTGCCATGCATCCTGTGATAATCAGCATGAATTTTTTATTTTTCTTTTTGATTCCGTTCCAGTATCCAATACGGCCGTATACGCGCTCTTCTGCACTTCCTCGTACAGAGCAGGTGTTGATGATTACGCCGTCAAGGTCCTTGTCTTTGGTGTCACGTGTGGTTTCAATGTCAATTCCGTTTAGGGCTGCTGTGAGTGCGTTCATTTCGGCCTTGTTGAGTTCGCATCCGTAGTTTTCAATTAGTATTTTCACTCTTTTCCTCGTGCTTTTTGTATAAAAGTAGGGTGTTTTTCATAAGGCAGGCTATTGTGAGAGGTCCAACACCTCCTGGAACTGGCGTTATGTAGCTTGCTTTCTCTTTTACATCATCAAAGTCAACATCGCCAAGGATTCGGTATCCTTTCTCAGCTGTAGGGTCAGGATGGCGTGTGATTCCAACATCCACAACTACAGCGCCATCCTTAATAAAATCGCTCTTGATGAACTGAAGCCTTCCTATCGCGCTAATTAGCACATCTGCAGTCCTTGTGATCTCTTTAAGGTTTTCTGTACGGCTATTACAGCATGTAACCGTGGCGTTTACCTTGTTTGTGTTTAGAAGGAGCGAGATAGGACGACCTACGATTCTTGAGCGCCCGAGGACAACCACGTGCTTTCCCTCAAGCGGTATGTTGTAGTGCTGGAGTAAGAGTAGGATTCCGTATGGCGTGCATGGGATCACAGCATCCTCATCAAGTGCAAGGTGCCCTATGTTGTTCTCTGTGATTCCATCAACATCTTTTGACATCGCAATGTGGCTAAGTACCCTGTTTGTATTGAACTTCTTTGGAAGAGGAAGCTGTATAAGGATTGCATCAACGCTTTTATCGTCGTTAAGCGAGTGTACAAGAGAGATTAGTTTATCCTCACTCTCATCATCCGAAAGCTTATAGTCCTTTGTGTCAAATCCAAGGAGTTTAGCTGTTTTGTGTTTAGAGTGAACGTATGTCATGCTTGCCCCGTCATCCCCAACAAGGATAGTTGCAAGAGTTGGCACTCGTTTGTTGTTTTCTTTTAAGTTGTCTACGGTTTTTTTAATGTCATCTTTGATTAATGAACTTACTAATTTTCCATCTAGAATTTGCATAAGGTTATAATATAATGTATTCTTAATTTGGTAAAGGTTAGAGGGGAATGGACAAGAAGACTTTTTATATTGAAAACCTAGGCTGTGCAAAGAATCAGGTTGATGCAGAGGTGATGGCAAACAAGCTTGTAAAAGACGGCTATGTGTGTATAAATGGTGCAGAAAATGCCGTAGAAACGGCCGATATGATCATAGTAAACACCTGTGCGTTTATAGAGAGTGCAAGAAAAGAGGCAATAGACGTGTTCTTTACTCTCAATGATGCAAAGAAGGAGGGTGCCAAGATTATAATCACAGGCTGTCTTGGCGAGCGGTACAAGGATGAGCTTACAAAGAGTCTTGAGGAGGCTGATGAGATCAGAGGTGTGCCAAAGGTGCCATCAACCACGCGAGGAGATGTGCTCTTCTCACCAAAGGGCACTGCGTATCTTAAGATCTCGGAAGGCTGTAATCATCGCTGTGCATTCTGTGCAATTCCTATAATCAGAGGAGGCCTCTCATCAATCGATAAGGATGAGATATTAACGGAGGCAAAGCGCCTTATAAAAAGCGGCGTTAAGGAGATTAACCTCATAGGGCAGGATCTTGCATCCTACGGTTTTGACAAGGGTGATTTTAACGGCCTTCAGAGCCTACTCAAGGAGCTTATAAAAATCGATGGTGATTTTAAAATCAGATGCCTTTATATTCACCCTGACTTTTTCAAGGATGAACTTATTGATATCATTAAAAATTCTGATGGCAAGATTATTCCGTACTTTGACATTCCAATTCAGCATGCATCAGAGAGCATCCTTAAGGCGATGGGACGCGTCCATAACAAGTCCGACTACAAAAAGATGGTTGAGAAAATCCGCAATACATTTGAGGATAGCTATGTAAGAACCACATTCCTCATCGGCTTTAAAGGGGAAACTGAGGAGACGCTTCTTGAACTTAGAGACTTCATCAAAGACGTAAAATTTGATGCAGCCTCATTCTTTGAATACTCACGCGAGGAGGGCACTAAGGGGTACAAAATGGTATCAAAAAAGGAGCTTGACGCCCTTAAACCACTTCTTAAAAAATACAAGAAGGAACTTGAAGATCTTCAGGATTTAATCTCAAGTGAACGCCTAGAAAGGTTTAAAGGTACCACACAGAACATAATGATTGAGGAGAAAATTGAAGGATCGAACATGTATTTTGCCCACGCTCCGTTCCAGTGCCCTGATGTTGATGGCACAATCGTGGTTACAAACAAGAGCGGTAAGGATCTTGAAATCGGCTCAATCTACAAGAGCGTTATTACAGGCGTAAACAACCTTGATCTTGAGGCAAGAATTGAATGAGTCATAAGTTGTGGAATTAGAGATAAAAAAACACTATAATTAAAAGGTAACTTATGAGCATATCTGATAACATAAAAAGAATAGTTGATGAACTCAACGAGGAAGTGGAGAAAGCGGGACGTGAAAAAGGCTCTGTTGAACTCTGCGCCGTTGCAAAAACTAAATCCATCGAGAAGGTGAGAGAGGCACTTTCCGCCGGCGTGAACCTAAAACACATTGGCGAAAACTACGTTCAGGAGATTATGGCAAAGTATCCTCTTGATGAAAAGCGCACCTTTACCCTCCACATGATTGGACACCTTCAGACCAACAAGGTAAAACACATCGTTCCGTATATCGACACAATCGACAGCATCGACAGCCTTAAAGTACTCGATATGGTGAACACCACAGCCTTGGCGCTTGGCAAAAAGGTTGAAATCCTCATTGAGCTTAATACAGCGTTTGATGGCTATAAAACAGGCTTTATGAGCGATGATGAGGCCCTCCGTGCCCTTGATGGCATCGAGGATAAGAATGGAGTCATCCTAAAAGGCTTTATGACTATGGGTCAGCTTGATGGAACTGAAAGCCAAGTGAGAGCGTCATTTGCACACCTCAGACAGTTCAGGGATAAGTGCCAGAAGGAGCACCCAACAATCAAAATGGACACGCTCAGCATGGGTATGAGCTCAGACTGGAAATATGCAATCAAGGAAGGCAGTACAATCGTGAGAATCGGAACTGCAATCTTTGGCGAAAGGGAATACAACATAAAATTATGAAAAGGATAGTTGCTGTCCTACTGATAATCGCATTTTCACTCCCACTTTTGATGGCAGCAACCACATCTACAGCGCCCACAAACAAGGATGCAGATGAGATGACAAGTGCAGAGAAGGAACAGTTCAAACTCTCGTTCGGCTATGAACCATACGGCTCAAGCGAATTCCCTGACTGGCTTCATAAGGTAAGAAGGGCCGAGGTGATTTCACTTGGTGCAACTGCACTCACATTCCCTGTGATCAACCTTGTGTTCGGCGCGACAAACACTAAATTTTCAAATGACGACACCCTGGACTTCCTTGCAAAGTTCGGGATCGCAGCAGGCGCTGGCCTTGTAATTGCACTTATCGATTTAATCATTGGCGAGGTTGTGGACGACTGATGAATATCCTCTTTGAAGATGATGATATACTTCTGATCAACAAACCCTTGGGATTGGTTGTGCATCATGGGGCA
>CAMDZB010000028.1 GCA_945910645.1 uncultured Spirochaetaceae bacterium
GAAAGAACGCTGATGGTATTGAAAAAACTAAAATAATCATGTAATATAAAAAGGCTCTATGGTAGCTTAGAAATTAAGCGAGAGTAAAGGAGAAATTATGGATAAGAATGCTGCAAGGCAGTTTAGCGCAAAATTAAGAACAGAAGATTTCGGATCAGCCGGTTCACGCCGTCTTGTACGCCAGGGCAGAATCCCATGTGTCGTATACGGTCAGAAAGAGCCAGTACACTTCACAATTGATGCAAAAGAGTTTGCAAACAAAAGACGTTACCTTACGATGAGTACAATTCTCGACATCGACCTTGAGGGTACGGAGTTAAACGCATTTGTTAAAGCTGTTCAGGAAGACTTCATGACAGATACAGTTAAGCACATTGACTTCTATGAGGTTCTTAGAGGTAAACTTCTTCAGACAAAGGTTAAGGTTGTTCTTGAAGGCACACCAGCAGGTGTTAGAAACGGTGGTGTTCTTGAGCACGTGCTTTACGAAGCTGAAGTTGAATGTTTCCCAAGAAACCTTCCAGATGCTATCAAGGTCAACGTTGAAAATCTTGATGTTAACGAGACACTTCTTGTAAGAGACCTTCCACAGTACGAGGGCGTTAAGGTTCTTGACGATCCTGAGGCTACAGTTGCAACAATTAAGTTTGTTAAGGAAGATGCTCCACAGGCTGCCGAGGGTGAGGCTCCTGCTGCTGATGCTGCTGCTCCTGCTCAGGATGCATCAAAGGATAACAAATAATGACATTGATTCTAGGGTTAGGTAATCCTGGTAAGCAATACGAGAAAAGCCGACATAACGTCGGCTTTTCTGTTATAGACTCACTTGCAAAGAAGCTCGGTGTAAAAGCAACAAAGGTCAAGGGAAAACCGTATGAGAGCGTAGAAACCTTCGTGGGGAGAGAGAAGGTCTGTCTCTGTAAGCCGCTCACGTATATGAATGCATCAGGCGATATCTTCCCATACTTCATCAATAAAAACGTAACTAACGTGATAGTCTCTGTCGACAACATGGATTTGGATGTGGGCAAGGTGAGACTCAAAAGAGGCGGATCGTCTGCAGGTCACAACGGACTTAAGAGTATCATTTCGCATTATGGCGATGACTTTTACCGTGTATACATCGGCGTAGGGCGGCCTCAGGGCGATGTTAATAGTCATGTGCTTGGCGCGCTCTCAAAAGACGATAGGGAAAAGGTAGAACACATTGTTGATAAAGTTGCAGATGTGTTAATCACGTTTGTTCAGGACTTTGATATTGCAAAGGCTCAGTATGAATTATCGCTTTGAAAAGACAGTATCTGACTTTCTCAAACAGCACAACGTTAGTAAAGAAGACAGCTTAATTGTAGCATTCTCAGGAGGTGCCGACTCACTCTCGCTAATGATTGCACTTAAACGGCTTAACTATACAAATGTTAAGGGTGTCTATGTCAATCATAACCTACGCTCAAAGGATGAGATCAAGAGTGAAATTGAACTCAACAAGGCTAATGCTGATAAACTTGGATTCGATCTAATAATCAAGGAGATCCCCGAAGGCGTTATTAAAAACGGCGCACGAGGCAACGAGATCGGCATTGAGGGAGAGGCACGCAACATCCGATTAAGTCTCCTTGAGGCTGAGGCTCAAAAGATAAACGCAAAGTATATCCTCACAGGACATAACAGCGATGATAGAAACGAGTGGGAGATTATCTCATTCTTCCGTGGTGCAGTTGGATTTTCAACGATTCCTGAGTATCGCCATCCGTACTTACGCCCACTTATTACGCTAAGCCATAAGGATGCAATCACGTATTGCAAATCAAACAAGTTCAAGTACTCTGAGGATATTACAAACTACGAGGATGAGCACCTAAGGTGCAAGGTGAGGAACATACTCATTCCTGAAATCGAGAAGGTCTTTCCATCGTTCTCTAAGGCATTTGAAAACAGAAGGTCAATCTATAAGACTCAAGACGCATCTGAAATTAATATCGTCAGCTCAACGTACTACGGCATAAAGTGTGTAGAAATCGGCGTTGATGATCTTAATTCAAGCTCGATTCCTGAGAGAACAAATGCGATTCATAATGCGCTCTCTCACTTCAACAAAGGTACTAATGGAGGCCGCATATCATTAAGGGATGTAAAGGCGATCCTTGATATCGCAGGTTTAAGCGAATCAAAGACGCTCCTGATCTCAGGCGTATACGTGTTTAAAACATCATACCTTCGTGATAAAGTTGCACTCATCTTCATGAAACAAGTTGATGTAAATAACGCCATTTTGAACCGTGACAGCGCTAGGAAGTATGCAGAAGAGGGCGTTAAAATCAAAGTAAACGGCGTGACTAAGAGCGCTCTTAAACACCTTAAAGATAAAAAGGTACCCCGCGTGATCCGCCCTTTGATCCCACTTGATGAAATTAAATAAGTTCGCGTAGGATGAAGCCGCTCCCGATTTTAGCATCCGTTTTGATGTATCCAACCTTTCCGTGATCTATGTGTTCAACCTCGTTAAATTCCTCATCAAGCGTGGTCACTTTACCAAGAGGCAGTGTTATAACGTCAGGAGCGATTGCTTCAATGTCACGTAGCGATGAAATTTGATTCTTAATATCGATGCTCCAGATGTTGTCTCTAACGTTTTCTTTAACCGTTCCAAGAAAGCGGTACGACCTCAAATACTCCTCTTTCGGAGGGGCAAATGCTATCTTTTCATCATCAAAGAAGAACCCTGTAGTCCACTCACGATGCGATACCTTCTCAAGCTCATTTTTATACAATGCTATGTCTTTATCCCCATCGAGGGCCTTCCTGTAAGCCCTTGTGGTGATTGCAGCGTAATATGTACTCTTCATTCGCCCTTCGATCTTAAGTGATGACAGACCGGCATCCACAAGTTCATCAACGTAATCGATCATGCATAGATCCTTTGATGAGAGGATAGTAGTGAAGTTGTTGTGCTCCTCAATCGGCATGTATAGCCCTGGGCGTTCTTCCTCTTCAAGTGCAAGCCTATAACGCCACCTGCAGGTATGTGCACATTCGCCTCTGTTTGCAGATCGTTTAGTACATGCGGCTGAGAGGATACAGCGACCGCTTACTGCCATACACATTGCGCCGTGTACGAAGGCCTCAAGTTCAACATCCTTAACATCATTATGGATTTTCCTGATGTTCTCAAGGTTAACTTCACGAGCAAGTATGATGCGAGAAAATCCCAAATCCCTGTATACCTTAACGCTCTCGCTGTTTGTACATGAACTCTGTGTTGAAAGATGAAGCGGCATGTTTGGAAGATGCTTTCTGATTACGGATGCTGCCCCAAGATCGCTCACAATGAACGCATCGAAGGGGAGAGTGCCAATCTCATCAATTTTTTTCTCGAGGTTATAAAGATCGTTCTCAAAGAAGAACATATTGATGGCGCCGTAGAGCTTTTTACCCTTATGGCGCTGTTTGATTCTGTTAAGTTCATCCTTTGATGATAGATCTATGCGTTCTCCGTTCTCACGAAGAGAAAACTCATCCACGCCAATGTATGCCGCATCGGCACCGTATGTGTAGACTGTTTCAAGCTTTTCAAGGCTCCCTGCAGGTGAGAGGAGCTCGCATGTTTTCTTATATTCTGCACTCATTTACTTCTGATGTTACCTTTTTAGCACTTATCTTTTTATCAAATGCGATTAGTATTGCTTCCTCGATTCGGCTCACAGGATGAATCCTCACGCCATCAAGTATCTCCTTATCGATATCCTGAAGATCCTTGTTGTTCTGCTTAGGAATTATGATGTCGACCACCTTGTTCCTCTTTGCGCCAAGTATCTTCTCCTTAAGGCCGCCAATTGCTGTGATCTCGCCAAGCAGGTTGATTTCACCAGTCATGGCAAGGTGATCCTTGATTGGCTTTCCTGTATAGAGGGAGTAGAATGCGATTCCAAATGCAACTCCTGCAGACGGGCCATCCTTACCGATTGCACCCTCAGGAATGTGTAGGTGGAAGTCGTTCTTTTCAAAGAAGTTCTTATAGTTTTTATCCTTAGCAAAGTACTTTTTAAGCCATGTGAACGCTACAGTTGCGCTTTCCTTGATCACATCGCCAAGTTTACCTGTAAGAACTATGTTACCCTTACCAGGAACATTCTGAACCTCGATTCTAAGCACATCTCCGATGCCTAAACCTGAGACAGAAAGCCCAAGGCAGGTTCCGGGAGTGTTAGCCTTAATAATTGTGGAATTATCGAAGCATGGCACGCCCAGGAATTTCTCAAGGTTCTCAGGCTTAACTACGTTGCCGTCGATAATCTTCTGTTCGGACATCTCAGAGCGTACGAACTTCCTCACAACCTTAGAAATGCTGCGTTCGAGGTTTCTCACCCCAGCTTCCCCTGTGTATCCTGAGATGACGCTCTTAATCGCATCCTCTTCAAAGGCAAGCTCGTTGTCGCTCAGCCCGTTTTTCTTAAGCTGACGTGGAATGAGGTAGTCTGTGGCAATGTGAACCTTCTCGTTCTCGGTGTAGCCTGGAATCTGTATGATCTCCATACGATCAAGAAGCGGGTGGGGAAGATCAGTAATGTCGTTTGCCGTCACCACGAACACTATCTTTGAAAGGTCAAACGGAAAGTCAAGATACACGTCTGTAAAGTTCTTGTTCTGTTCAGGATCGAGCACTTCGAGTAGGGCATTCTGAGATGCGCCTGATGGTGCCTTGTCGATCTCATCGATGAGCATAACAGGATCCTTTGCGTGGATGTTTGAAAGAAGTGAGATGAGCTTTCCAGGACGTGCGCCAACGTAGGTACGTCTGTGTCCTACGATGTCGGTTTCGTCGTGTACACCGCCGATTGAGAAGCGCGTGAACTTCTTTCCAAGCGCATCTGCAATGCTTCTTGCAATCGAGGTCTTACCAACTCCTGGAGGGCCTACAAGGCAGATTATTGCGCCGTTGTTGTCGTTGTTCTTTTTTCTCACGGCAAGAAGCTCAATGATTCTGTCTTTAACTTCCTTCATTCCATAGTGACTCTTGTTGATGATTTCAGTTGCATTTTCAAGCGAGAAGTTTTCGCTATACGGTACGTTCCATGGAAGTGCCATCGCAGTCTCAAGCCAGTTGATGCAGACGTTGTAATCCGAAGACTGTGGCTTCTCGTTAGAGAGGCGGTGGATCTCGTCACAAATTGCGTTCTTTACCTCGTTTGACGCATCAAGATTATCAACAAAGTTTATATATTTGGATATGGCAGAGTTGCCGCCGTGTTCCTTCTTATACTTCTGATAATAGCTGTCTTTATTGTCGCTTGTGTCGTCTTTTTCCCCAAAGAGGGCACCGATGTTCTCAAGATAATCATCAAGGTCGTCCGCAGTGATGTCGTCGTGCATCATACAGTCGCCTGAGCATTCCGCGTCGCATTCCTTATCATCAACATCGTCATTCGAAGCATTTTCTGCAAGGATTGCTATGTCTGACTTACCTTCGGCAAGCTTCTCATATTCATCGTTATTGAGTAACAAAAGCGCCTGGAACGTGCATTTAATGCCTTCACCGCTATCAAGAGCCACGACATTCTGAATACGCGCGAATATGATCTCAGTTACTTCTCCGTTGTCAACCCTAAATTTGGTTCTGAGAAAAACCTGATTGTCATTTTCGAGAATCGCATTGTATATAATGTCGATATCTTCTTTGTTTGTAAGCTTGGACTCGAACACTCTTCCAGGATAGGAAGCATCATCTAACATACCTAAATTAATAATTTTCTCACCATTTCCCATAAAATCTCTCCTAAAAACTCTATGCATTAAACTATACTAAATTTCCTTCGAAATATCAAAGACAATTTACAACAAAATTTAAACGAAAGGATTAAGTCGGGCTAGGCGGATTTGAACCGCCGACCCCAAGTCCCCCAGACTTGTACGCTAAACCCCTGCGCTATAGCCCGATTAGTGAAAATGCTTTTCAAGTTCACTAACTATATTATCAAACATTTTAACAATATTTGTAAATGACTCTTTGTTTTTAAGATCAACCCCAGCCTTCTTAAGCGAATCAAGAGGGAAGTGGGAACCGCCTGACTTTAAGAATCCAAGATAGTCGTTCCTTTCCTTATCCGAGCCGTTTATCACCCTTTCTGAGAGTGCCACAGCTGCGCTTATTCCAGTTGCGTACTTCCACACATAGAATGGCCTATAGAAGTGAGGTATTCGTAGGCATTCAAGGGATGATGTGTTATCAAGTTCAACTCCAGGAAGATACTGATGTAGAAGCTCGCTATACGTATTAAGGAAGAATTCAAGCGTAATTGCATCGCCTCTCTGTAGCGCGCTATGTACCTTATATTCAAACTCTGCAAACATAGTCTGCCTGAAGAACGTTGCAATGATGTCATCAGCCTGTTTTGAAAGTAGATAGTACTTCTCATCGTCATCCTTTGAGTGGCCGATTAAGTATTTAAACAGTAGATTTTCGTTGAATGTGCTTGCAACTTCAGCCTCAAAAATCGTGTAGTTGTATGATGAATACGGGTTGTTCCTTGCAGAGTAGTAGCTATGCATCGAGTGTCCGCCTTCATGGGCAAGGGTGAACACGTCGCGTAGTACGTCTTCTTTATAGCTCATGAGGATGTATGGAAGCGTCTTATACGAGCCGTTTGAGTATGCACCCGATGCCTTACCCTTGTTCTCGTAGCGGTCCACCCAGCGCTCTGTTGTGAGTCCTTTTTTAAGTACGTTTGTGTATTCTTTCCCGAGTGGGGAGAGCGCCTTGATTACAAGCGATACTGCCTCATCATACGTTGTGTGAGTCTTATACGTCTTTACAAGTGGCATGTAGACGTCGTAGTGGTAAAGCTTGTCCTGATTTAATACTTTACGTTTTAACGCGTAGTAGCGCTCAAGTACAGCTTTCCCTGAGTGAGCTGCATCGATTAGGTTCTTAAACACATCTATGCTTATGTTGTCTTCAAATAGGGCTCTTTCAAGCGTGCTCTTGTATCCGCGTGCCTCCGTTTTAAATAGGCTCTGTCTGATTGCCCCTTCATAGAGCTTTGAGATCAGGTGCTTGTTTTCATCGTATTTTTTGTAGTATTGATAGTACGCCTTCTCTCTCACTTTTATATCATCGTTCTGTAAAAATGCGCTGTATGTTGCGTGCGTAAGGGGAGTGCCGTTTATCTCTCCAAAGTCGAAGTCTACATCAGTAAGGTCATCAAATGCGCGTGAGAATACGCCACCCACGTTGCTCTCGTTTGAGAGTAGCTTTTCCTCGTTTTCAGAGAGCACGTATTTTTTTGATCTCAGTAGGCGCTTTAAGAAGATCCTGTGATCTTTTAGCTCTTTATCCTTAAGCCATGAGGTGATCTTGTCACTGTCGATTTTGGTAATCTCAGGCGTCAGAAATGAGATAGATGCGGATATCTTTGTTGATGCCTGGATGTACGTGCTCATAAGTGCCATGTTAGCCTCAGATGACCCATCCTCTGATGTCTTCATGTACGCATATGATCCTAGCTTTTCAAAGATGATTCCAAGTTCATCGTAGAGGCATAGCACCTCAACAAGGGCTTCCTTTGTTGTGATCTTACCCTTATAAGCCTTTATCTTCTTCTCGTAACCTCTGGCCTTCTTTAGTGCAGCATCAAATGCTTTCTTATCCTTGAAAATGGCCTCAAGGTTCCATGTATCTTCAATTTTTTGTTCTTCTCGTGTCATAACAGTTAAAAAATACAAAAATTAACCGAAATTTACAACAAAACCGCATTCTTCCGACGCTTAGTATCAATATGAAAAGGAAAAAGGTTTTAATACTTCTATTATTTGTATTTTTGTCATCATCAAAGCTGTTTGCGCTTAACATATCACTTGGCGCATCGTTTGATCTCTCATCAATCTGGGTGCGCCCTGTAAATATGTCAGGTGACCTCAGGGTGGATATCCTTGACAACCTCAGAGTGAGGGTACCTCTGTCGTTCTACAAGGGCACGTATAACAATCTTTTTACGATCTCTGCAGTTGTGGACTACTCGCCGTTTGATAGGTACACAGGCATGTTCTTCGGTTTTGCACTTGCAGAGTTAGGACTCCTTTATAAGGGAGGTGGCAACATGCGAATGCTCTTTATGAACGAGTTGCAGGTGGGGTTCCGCCAGAGTGCGTTTAACAACTACGTGTTCTTTGAGTCGATATTATCGCTTCGTGACCCTTTCTTTGCGTTTAATCAGCAGTACAAGGAGATTAACTCATCCATTCCTTCCTATACCAAGGTAAAGTTTATGCTAAACGTTGGCGTTAATTTCGACCTCTTTAAAAAGAAGACCACAAAGAGAACCACAACTACAAAGAAGAAGACGTAGTACGGCACAAAAAACGCAAAATTATTAAGCTCCACTGTTGACAGAGTTACACTGTTGTAATTATGTTTATATGTAACGTGGATTTATTCCAAATTGCCCACGTAAAGAGCTAAAAGGAGATTTTACTATGCTTTCTAAACGAACAGCAGAAGCTGTTTCATTGGGGCACCCTGATAAGAGTGCCGATTTTATTTCAAGTTATATCTTAGACAGATTCCTTCAAAAGGATCCAAACACACGTTACGCTGTTGAAGTTATGATCAAAGGCAACGATGTTATCATCGGAGGCGAGGTTTCATCTAAGGTTTCATTTAGTAAGACTGAGATTGAGGGTTTTGTAAAAGAGGCGCTAAGGATAATCGGATACAGCGAGGAATACTCAAAACTCTGGGGAAAAGACGCAATCGAGATTGAAAAACTGAAGGTTACTAACTTAATCTCAGCTCAGTCTCCAGAGATTTCAACAGGAGTTACAAACGACGGCTGGGGAGATCAGGGTGTATTTGTAGGCTATGCCACAAACGACTCGTCATACAACTACCTTGCAAAGGAACAGTACTACGCTAAAAAACTTAACTTTGAGATCTACACGACTGCAAAGAATCACATCGCCCTTGGTTTTGGACTCGACATTAAAACGCAGATTACCACAGCGCATGGTAAGATCGACACAGTAATCGTTGCCGTTCCAACCATTGATGATAAGGCGTCGCTTATGAAGGGTAAGGCGTGCACATACGAGGATTATATCAAGAACATAATCGCAACAACACTGGATGTTAACCTTGATGAGATCAATATCATCATAAATGGCACAGGGGAGTACAAGATGCACTCAGCTGTTGCAGACTGCGGTATTACAGGCCGTAAGCTTGCCTGCGACTTCTACTCAGTATTCTGCCCAATTGGTGGCGGAAGCCCATGGACTAAGGATGCAACTAAGGCTGATGTATCGCTTAACATCTATGCCCGTAAGCTTGCAATTGAACACCTCAAGGACAACGACGAATGCTTTGTGTACCTCTCATCGTGTATAGGACGCTCATCGCTCCCATCATCATACATTAAAACTGTAAAGGACGGGCACGAGGAGTGTAAGGAGTTTGATTTTACTCTTGCACCGCACGAGGTGATAGAAAAGCTCTCTTTACGGGAACCACGCTTTGCCTCGATGTGCATCAACTCCACAAGAGCGTTTATATATTAATACTTATTTTACAATACGTTCTAAAGCAACGCTAGAGATACTGCCACCGCCTACGTGGTGGCTCATTCTTTTCGATGTACTTTTTTGCTCTTTTCAAACGAGTTCTAACCTCGGATATGGTTAGATTGTACTTATGCCCAAGCTCCATAAGAGTGTAGCACCTGAGGCGATCGTGATAAAGATCTGCGATTTTTGTATCATTCTTCCTGTGAAAATAGTGGATGTTGATATCTGAAATGTTCTGAGTAAACGTTTCAGATGTCTTTCCACAGTAAAATCTCTGAACCTTTGCGCCGTTTGCCTTTGTGAAGTATGTGCCGAACCTCTTTAAAAACATGCAGTGATTCTTAGTGCCACACCTGTAGTAATGACACCCCATCCCTTTCTGAAGCGGGCAATCAAATTGCGTCATTTTGATCGACATATCAACTGCTCCTTGTCTGGAATAAGTCTATTTTTGCATAGAGGCATTTGCTTTGTCATAACTTGTACAAATTTTGTTGATATTTTTTTTGTTTATCATGAAATTAGGAGGATGGCAGAGACGCATGGAGATGAGGGCGAGTATTGATGGATTCACCTTTAGCGATTAAAATACTCAAAGTAGTGAAAACAGTACTCAAGAACTTCCTATTTTTGCTTCTCTCCTCGCTTTTGCTCACGCTTTCACATCCGAATTACTTTAACAGCGGCATTGGAGGTCTAGTGTTTATCGCCCTCATTCCGTGCTTTTATGTAATTAAGCGTGTAGGGGTACTTGAATCGATTGTATACGGGTTTATATTCGGAGTGCTGTACTACATCCTTTTGAACTACTGGCTTATAACATTCCATCCGCTTGCGATAGTTATTGTTCCAGTCCTCAGAGGAATAGAATATGCGCTGATTTTTCTCTTTTTGAACATAGTAAACAGGTCGTTCAATAAGGCTCGGGATGTACTGTTTTCCCTTTCCTACACATCAGCGTTATATCTTCTTGAGCAAGGCTTTCTTGGATATTCGTATGGCAATGTGGCCTTTACGCTCTACAAGTATCCGTTGCTGATACAGAGTGCAGATATATTCGGCGTGTGGTTCATCGTATTTGTGATAGCGTACGTAAACCTCAAGGTGCTTGATGTTAAAAAGTCTAGGAAGGGACTCTTGATCGCTCTTCTATTGCTTTTTGTAATGGTTATCTACGGCGCATTCAGAATAAACGTAAAACGTAACTTAAACGGGGATGCAAAGACTCTAA
>CAMDZB010000029.1 GCA_945910645.1 uncultured Spirochaetaceae bacterium
ATGGAACAAGGACACTATGAAGCGCCCTGAGGGTGAAATGTATATCGCTCCAACTCAGGCTCAGATTGAAAAAGGAGAGTTTGCATTTGCCCTCTCGCCTGTTAAGGAAACAACAGCTCTTGCACATAGAGCACCAAGCGATGTTGCACTTGCAGATACAAATAAGGGCATAGCGGTTGCTGATACAAACAAGGGAGTTGCAACACTCGAGAGTGAAGTATCAAAGGCATACGGCTCATTAAGCCTTCCTGATGACGTAGATGAGAGCGAGGATGATGAGGCAATCAATGAGGCTGAAAAAACTAATGCTGAGTCAAATTTTGTTTACGTTCCACACGCAACAGTGAAAGATGGCGCAAAACATAGTGATGCTTACAACGCACTAATGTCACTCAGAGCTGAACAGAGTGCGAATCCTGAGACATTCTCTGAGGAGTTTAGCTCAATCCTTGAATTAGAGATGGAAAGCGCGAAGCAACTCAACTACGAGTTAACTATTGCACGTGTCACATCAGAAAAGACTGATGACATCATGAAGCTCGACTTTGAAGCACTTGCATTTAAAGAGAGCGACAATAGAATCTGTATGATCTTCCAGTGCCAGAATAAGCAGGAAGCATCTGCCCTACTCAATATGATTAAGGAAGTCATTCAGGACAAGTCTATGAGAATCAGAATGGCAGAGCTTAGAGGAAGAAACATCGATGCTGCAGCTTTCTCAAAAGAAATACTCAGATAAGTAACATCAAATGCTTTAAAGCATAAAAAAAAAGAGGGAAGGTTTTCTTCCCTCTTTTTTAATAACGTTTCACTATTTACTACATCTACTGGTAATGGTATTTATAATAATAGTATACATTATTAAATAGCAGCCTATTAAAGCCAGTTAGTAGCTCTTACCTCAAAGTATGACTGTGGATGTAGACATACTGGGCATACTTTTGGTGCTTCCTTACCAATCACGATGTGACCGCAGTTTCTGCACTTCCAAATTGCATCTCCGTCTTTTGAGAATACCTTTTTCTCATTTACGTTCTTAAGAAGTGCAAGGTATCTCTCTTCGTGTTCCTTCTCAATAGCAGCAACTGCACGCATTGTTGCAGCAATTTCAGGGAATCCCTCTTTGTCTGCTGTTTCAGCCATGCCCTTGTACATGTCTGTCCATTCGTAGTTCTCGCCTTCTGCAGCTGCCTTAAGATTCTCAGATGTTGATTTAATGTCTCCACCTTCGATTAGTTTGAACCATAGTTTTGCATGTTCTTTTTCGTTTTCTGCTGTTTCCAAGAACAATGATGCAATCTGCTCATAACCTTCTTTTTTAGCTTTAGAAGCAAAGTATGTGTACTTGTTTCTTGCCTGAGATTCACCTGCAAATGCAATTTGAAGATTTTTAAGTGTCTCTGTTCCTTTTAGATCTTTCATTGTTATTTCCCTCCGTTTAATGATTATACAACAATTTTATTGAAATAGACAAAAGAAATTTTATTAATTTGATGTAGTAAAAATGAAGTTGAAGTTAACTCTCTATTAAGTCAGCAAAACTAATCGATTTATGTTAATGAAAATTAGAGTAGTTCAACAGTATCGATGTTTGGCATGGTGCGAATGGACTTGATAATCTTTCGCATCTCGTGGTCATCAGAGCTTTCTAGGGTGAATGTGCCAACAAGGGATACCCCGTCATCATCTTCAAGACGACCTTCAAGTAGCTTTCCGTTACAGCGTTTGATTGCAGCCTCTATCTCTGTGAATATATCAAAGCGTCGCTTTGCCTGGATCCTCACGCGTTTTACCACAACAGGCGTGTCTATATCCCACTCAACGTCGATTAGGCGGTCTTTGATCTCACTCATATTAGGAAGGTTCTTGCAATCCTTACGGTGCACGATGATTCCCCTCCCTCGCGATACGTAGCCTATGATCGGGTCGCCTTTTACAGGTGAACAGCAGTGGGCAAAACTCACCATCAGGTTCTTGTCCGTACCAAGGCGAAGGCCGCCTGATTTATGACTTTCAGTCAAGTTACGCGAACGTACAATTTCAGTCTCTGGTAAAAGGCTTTCGCTCTGTGATTCTGAAAGTATCTCCTTTTTACTCTTTGCGCCTTTTACAATAATGTTTTGGTCAAAGAGGATGTTGTCATCGTTCTTGTTAAGCCATGCCTTGATCTTACGGCGTGCAGATGTGGTATGCGCATACTTTAACCAGTTCTCATTAGGGTGAGCCTTCTGCGATGTGATAATTTCGATTACAGATGTGTTTTTAAGCGGCTCAGAAAGCGGAATGATCTTACCATCTGCCTTTGCACTCTGCGTCTTGTTTCCAATCTCTGTATGAATAAGATACGCAAAGTCTAGAGCTGTGCTCCCTATTGGAAGTTCAACGCTTTTCCCTTTTGGTGTGAACACAACAATCGAGTCGCGAAGCATGTCGCTCTTAATCTCATCCATGAATGAGTCGTTGCCCTTTATCTCATCACTCCATGACGCCAGGCGTGCCATAAGGCGCATGTAGCCCTCATCCTTAGTCTTGGAGCTTGGAGCATCCGATGACGATCCTGATGCAGCCTTATACGACCAGTGTGATGCAACTCCAAACAGCGCTATCTCTGCCATCTCATAGGTACAGATCTGTATCTCAAGCACGCTTCCGCCATCTGAGAGCACCGTTGTGTGTAAACTTTGGTAGTTGTTGGCTTTTGGCATTGCGATATAATCCTTAAAGCGCCCTTCAACAGGAGGCCATAGAAGATGTACAAGACCGAGTATCGCGTAACATTCAACCACCGTTTTACAGATGATACGGCATCCTAGCACGTCGTAGATTTCGCTGATTTCCTTTCCTCGCCTTCTCATTTTGGTGTAGATTGAGTACGGGTGTTTAATGCGGGTGTTGATTGTATAACCTGTGATTTTATTCTCATCAAGCGATGCTCTGATCTTCTCCTCAGCCTTTTTGAGAAATTCCACACGTTCGCTATAGTGCTGTCTCATGTGTTCACTTATGAGAATGTAGATATCAGGATGCAGGATTCGTAAAGCCTCATCTTCAAGGTCAGCCTTTAACCCTGACATCCCAAGCCTATCTGCAAGGGGTGCAAACACATCAAGGCATTCTGTTGCGATCTCACGTGCACGCTTTGGAAGAAGATACTGTAGCGTCTTCATGTTATGAAGCTTATCTGCAAGCTTTACGATAATCACTCGTGGATCCTTACTCATCGCAAAGAACATCTTACGTATGGTTTCACTCTCAGCCTCTGATGAACTCTTAACCTGGATTGCCTCAATTTTAGTAACGCCTTCAACGATTGTAGCTATGGTTGGAGAGAAGTTCTCCTTAATGTCATCGTATGTGTATTTTGTATCCTCAATAACGTCGTGAAGAAGTCCTGCACACACCGTGGATGCATCCATGCCGAATCCCACAAGTATTTTTGCAACGGAGAACGGATGGATGATATAAGGCTCTCCTGACTTTCGAAGCTGCTCCAAATGCGCCTCATCGGCAAAGCGTGCAGCCTTCATGATTAAGGCCTTATCATCCGCGCTATAATCCGTAAGTGCACTTTCAAAATCCTTGATTAAATCTTCATGAAGCTTCGGCACATCATCCATAATATCACCATAATCCTGCAACAATCGGGGCAACAAGTACAGTGCCGATAACAGATCCAATCGATGTGAACATAAACACTGTGAATACGTGTAAAATGCGATTCTTAAACCATCCCTTGAAGGTGGATACGTCGTCTGATAGTGTCTCTGCGTCGCTGACCTTTGGAGGGCGAAGCTTTGCCTCAACTACGCCTGTGATCATGCCTATGCCTATGATAGGACTTAAAACTGCAAACGGAGAGGCAATTGCGCCTATGATCAAGTTAAGCGGATGAGCAAGCGAGAGTGCGCCGAATATAAGCGTTGTAAGTCCGTTTGATACTGCCCATATTGCGAGCATCTCAAGACCCACTTTTACACCCTTAATCACGCTGATTACTACAATTATTGCGATAATTAGGAACGGAATACTCCATTCAAGTATCTTCTTAACCCTGCTCTTCTTTGGCACAAAATCAAGTGAATCAAAATCTACTTTAGCCTCGTTTGACTCCTGTTTTGAGAGCCAATTGACTATGCCGTTCATGTGCCCAGCGCCCACCACAGCAAGCTTGTTTACACCTGTAGCGTTGTAGATTTTACCGGCAAGGTACTGATCCCTTTCATCGATAAGCGCTGTTTTAACGTTAGGAAGATCCTCTGCAATCTTATTGAGCATCACCTCGATGTTGCTCGTCTTTTTAAGCTCCTCAAGCTCCTCTTCTGAAATGGATGTTTTATCAAACGCAGAAAGAATTAAGGATGATGCCATCTTCGACTTTGAAATAAGCCCTGAAAGTCCCCATGCCCTCTTAAGCGTAATTGAGATGTCTCTATCTGCAAGCGTGAGTGGGATACCATCGCGGACTGCAATATCGCCTGCTGCAACTATCTCTGCACCAACTGTATCCGACTTGTTTAGATTTAATTTTTTTTGAAAGCTTGAAAGTATCAGATTTGCAAGAAGTAGGAAGGTTTTACCCTTTTTAATCACTGTGACAAGGTCTTCTGAAGAGATGGCTTTGTTCTCACTCGTGTCGTGAAGCTTTTCCCACCTTGCCTTGTCTAATTCAATACATATGCTATCAGGATGATACTCATCTATTGCTTTAATAACATCATCCTTGCTTTTTTCACTCACGTGGGCTGTGCCAACAAGAGTTAAAGTTGTACCATTATCAAAACAGATACGCCAAAGCGTATCTGTCAATTTTTGTATATTCATTAAATTAACGTTTCGAGAACTGGAAGTGCTTTCTTGCTCCCTTCTGGCCGTATTTCTTACGTTCAACCATTCTCGAGTCTCTGGTCATAAAGCCGTTAGCTCTGAGAACTGCAAGTGTCTCTGGCTGCTTCACTGCCAATGCTCTTGAGATGCCAAGGCGTACAGCACCAGCCTGACCTGAAATACCACCGCCGTCTACTGTGATGACGAAGTCGTACTTCTTAAGTGTGTCTGTAACAGCTAATGGCTGCTTTACGATGAACATAAGAAGTGGAGATGCAAAATACTCCTCACAAGGACGACCGTTAACTGTGATGTTACCGCTGCCCTCTCTTAGGTAGACACGTGCAACTGCACACTTACGTCTTCCTGTTCCATGTGATAAATTTGTTTTACTAGTCTTTGCCATATTCACTCCTTAGAAATTGCACACGATTGGTTTTTGTGCTGTCTGCAAATGCTTATCATCTGCATAGACTCTTAAATTGCGGAACAACTGTCTTCCAAGTGGTCCTTTTGGAAGCATGCCCTTAATTGCTTTTTCCATTGGCATAGTTGGTTTTCTATCAAGTAGTGTTGAGTAAGATTCTTTTCTTAGTCCTCCAACATAACCTGAGTGATGATAATAGATCTTTGTGTTTTCCTTATCACGTGATAGCTTTGCCTTTGCAGCGTTGATAACAATCACATAGTCGCCGTTATCAAAATGAGTTGCATACTCTGGCTTATCCTTTCCTCGTAGTAAGCGTGCAGCCTTTACAGCCACATCACCAAGAGTCTTACCATCGGCATCGATAATATACCATTTCTTTTCAATTTCATGTGGTTTTACAAATATTGTTTTCACGGTTTTACCCTCATTATCCTAAATTTGTGCTACCATCTATTGTCTTCTAACGGGACGAAAACTCAAAGAATAGTGCCATATTAATATACATTATTTTGATTAATTTTGTAAAGCTCATTTATAATAAATTCGCGCCCAAAGGGCAAAGACAGGTTTATAATATAGGTGTTAGTTAAATTAGAGGTACGCTATGAATGATAAGAATAGAAGCGAACGCGATAACGAGCTTATAGAATTTTTCAGAGGTGCAATTAGGATCCCATCCCCATCAGGAGGTGAAAAGGACGTTGCTCATTATCTTTCTCTAAAGATGCAAAAACTTGGATTTGATGAGGTTCATATAGACGACTTTGGATCGGTTGTTGGCATAATTAACGGCAATTATGATGGAAAAACAGTTCTGATCGACGGACACATCGACAACGTTGATGTTATAGACGAAAGTGAATGGAAACACTCACCCTGGGGTGCAGAGATCGATAAAGAGCGCATCTACGGGCGAGGCACTTCCGACATGAAGGGAGGCGTGTGTTCATCCATAATGGGTGCAGGTAACTTTTTAAGAGACTACGGGCGGAACTTTAAGGGTAGAATCGCCATCTCGTGTACAGTACACGAGGAGTGCTTTGAGGGCATTTCATCGCGTCTTGTGAGCGATTTTGTTAAGCCTGACTACGTTATAATCGGTGAAGCAACAAGCGGAACTATTAAGATTGGGCAGCGAGGAAGGGCCGAAATAGTTGTGGAAACAGAGGGCGTAAGCTGTCACTCATCAAGCCCTGAAAAAGGCGTTAATGCTGTGTATCTCATGGTTGATGTGATTGAGGAAATACTCAAGATTAAGCCAAACACACACCCACTTCTTGGAAAGGGAATCCTTGAGCTTACAGATATAAAGTCTTACCCCTACCCTGGCTCATCCGTTGTCCCGTCGCTCTGTAGGGCAACATTTGATAGGCGTACTCTTGTTGGAGAGACTGAGGAGTCGATCCTTTCAGACATAAACGATGCGATTAAGAGAGCTATAGATAAGAATCCACGCGTCAAGGCAAAGTGTTACCTAAGCTCAGGTGAGGCAAAGTGTTGGACAGGATCTATAATCAAGGCTAAACGCTTCTACCCTGCCTGGGTTATTGATGAGAATGCACCACTTGTCAGAAAGTCAGTTCAAGCGCTTAAGGATGCAGGGATAAAAACATCAATATCTCACTTCTCGTTCTGCACGAATGGAAGTCACTTTGCAGGCGAAAAAGGAATACCAACAATTGGATACGGACCATCGCTTGAAACCCTTGCCCACGTGAGGGATGAATACATCGAAATTGATGAGCTACTTAAGGCCTCAAGAGGCTATGAGGAGATACTAAAGGCACTCGTACTCTAACAAAGAAATTTGTAATTTCTCTTCTCCATTTGTTCAATTTTGTTCAATTTTAGTTTGATTATCATTGAAAAAGGTTTTGATTATTTAGTATTATCAAAGAAATTCCAACTTGAGAGGAGAAAAGAAAAGTTATGAAAAAATTTTCTGTTATTACCTTTGTAGTAATCTTCAGCATTCTTCTTCTTTTCGTTTCTTGTAAAAAGTCACAAGGATCGAAAGACGAATCAAAAATTATCGTTGGTGCAACTCCACAGCCACACGCTGAAATGCTAGAGCTAATCAAAGACGACATGAAGGATGCAGGATATACTCTTGAAATCAAGGAATTCACAGATTATGTCACTCCAAACGAAGCACTCGAGAGCTCAGAAATCGACGCCAACTTCTTCCAGCACCTTCCTTACATGAATTCATTTAACAGGGATAGAGGCTTCCACCTCGTAAGTGCAGGCGGAATTCACATTGAACCACTCGCATTGTACTCAAAGAAGTTTGGATCACTTGAGGTCTTCAAGAATTCACGTAGCAGAAAGACTATCGCTATTCCAAACGACCCAACAAACGAAGGAAGAGCACTTCTACTCCTCCAGAGCGCAGGACTCATCACACTTAACGACAAGACAAGCCTTGAATCAACACCGGCTGACATCAAGGACAATCCTTATAACATCCGCTTTGAAGAGATCGAGGCTGCAACACTTCCACGCGTACTTAACGATGTTGATGCTGCAGTTATCAACGGCAACTATGCAATTCCTGCAGGTCTACTTGCAACACGCGACGGTCTATTTATCGAAGGCGCAGACAGCCCATACGTAAATGTGATCACAGTTAAGGCTGGCAATGAAAACAGCCATGCTGTTAAGAAGCTTGTTGAACTACTCAAGAGCGACAAGGTTAAGAACTGGGTTAAAACAACTTATCCAAATGGCGAGGTTGTTCTAGTTTAATTGATTAAATCAGTCGTGCTGGCATCGTTGGATTTTAACATCGGCGATGCCAATTTTTTTTACAGCAATCGAGATTGCATCGTCGGTAACCTTTGTGCGGATCTGTTCACGGCTTAGGGTTTTGGGATAGTGCATCTCCTCAACATCCGTAACTTTTTTTCCGCCATCAAGAGTACAAAATGCAATGAACACAGTGCCAACATCTTCCCCTGTGGGGCCTGCGTAACCTGTTGTGGCAATGGACATGTCCGCACCGATTGCATTGATAACGCCTTCTGCCATCTCTTTTGCACATTCCTTTGATACCGCACTGTACTTTTCAAGCGTTTCTGTCTTTACGCCAAGTATTTTATGCTTAATCTCGTCGCTATAGCTTACAACGCCCGATGAATACCAGTATGATGATCCTGGAACATCTGTGAACGTCTTTGCAACAAGTCCGCCTGTGACGCTCTCTGCCGTTGCGATTGTCTTGTGATTTTTAAGTAAATATTTGATTAATTTATGTAATTTATGCATAGCAAATTTAACCTGCACCGTAAAAGTGCAGGGATTAACGTATTAAACGATACGAATATCGAGTATCTCTTTTACAAGCGGTTTGATGATTGAAAGCACATCCTCGCTGTTCTCCGTTCTCACTTTGATTGTGGTAAGAACGCCTTCTTTCTCGCTTCTGTCTACAAAGGTACCAATTGAGATTATGTCGTACCCCTTGTCGCTTAGAGCTGATGCAAGGCGCGCAATCTCACCTGTACGCTGGTTGAATATGAACGTCACTCTTGTTCCTCTTGATGTTGCACCAAAGAGCTCGTAGAGCACTCTGAACATATCGCTCTTCGACACTATGCCTACAAGATCCTCACCCTCAACTACAGGAAGGCACGAAAGGTCATCTTCAACCATTATTTTTGCAGCCTCTTCAACTGTGGTATCAGGAGACACTACCCTAAGATCCTTAGTCATAAGATCATGAACCTTGAGCTTTGATAACATATATGGCATCTCGTAGACCGAAAGGGATGATACTGGCGATGGTGTTGCATGAAGGATGTCCTTCTCTGTAATCACGCCGACAAGCTTTCCCTTCTTATCTAGAACTGGCAAGCGGTGAATGTGGTTTTCTTTTAAAATGTCCGCAACCTCAACAATTGATGTATCTGGGGTTGTTGTAATTAGGCTTGATTTCATCATTCTTTTGACAGTCATATAAAACTCCTTATTCTCCAAGATATGCTTTCCTGACCTCAGGATTGGATAGAAGCTCCTCTCCTGTTCCTGAAAGCACTATTTTTCCAAGCTCCATAACAAATGCTTTGTTACTTGCCTTTAAAGCCATTCTAGCGTTCTGCTCTACCAATAATATTGTAACACCATTTTTCTTGTTTATGTCACCGATTATTGAGAAAATCACCTCAACCATGAGTGGCGCGAGTCCTAGCCCTGGCTCATCAAGAAGAAGCACCTTTGGTGAACTCATGAGTGCTCTGGCAATTGCGAGCATCTGCTGCTCTCCTCCTGAGAGCGTACTTGCCTTCTGGTTCTTTCTCACCTTTAGGATTTCAAAAAGCCCAAACATCTCTTCTTTCTTCTGTTTGATCAGGTTTTTATCCTTAACTGTGAAGGCGCCCATATCGAGGTTCTCCTCAACGGTTAGGTCTGTAAATACATGCCTGCCCTCAGGAACAAGCGAGATGCCCTTCTTCATTATGTCAGCCGTGTTGTATTTCTTAAGGTTTTCACCCTGAAACGAGATGGAGCCGTGATTGTGTGGAACAAGCGATACAATCGAGTTAAGAAGTGTGCTCTTTCCTGCTCCATTTGCACCGATGAGTGATACAATGCTGCCTTCTTCCACATCGAATGTAACTCCCTTAAGAGCGTTGATTGCGCCATATGACACGTTTAAGTCTTCAACTTTTAGTATACTACTCATT
>CAMDZB010000030.1 GCA_945910645.1 uncultured Spirochaetaceae bacterium
GCCAAAGTCAAACTCGTGATTTCCAAACGTCGTTGCATCGTATCTTAAATATGATAAAAGAGTAAGCTCTGATGCATCCGTTTCAAAAAGGCTCTGATAAAGCGTACCCATAGAGAAGTCACCTGCATCCACAAGCAGCATGTTTGGATAGTTCGAGCGCAGATCGTGAATGAGACCTGAAATACGAGTGATTCCACCAACTACAGTTGCGTTTGCATCGCTGTCGTTAAGGCGATACTTAAACGGCTCTATGTGTGAGTGAAAGTCGTGCGTGAATGCAACATCGATGCTCTTATATGCAAATACATTAAATACTGAGAATATGAGCAAGAACAGAGTTATAAGCCTAAACTTTTTCAATTGCATAACCATCCTTTTTGTCAATCATTCTATAACCTAATGAGAGTATTTTATCACGTAAACTGTCAGAAAGGGCATAATCCTTATTAGCTTTCGCCTTGAGGCGTTCATCTGCAAGCGCCTTTATATCCTCTGGAATTTCAACCTCTTCTGTTTTTTCATCCTCAAGTAGTGAAAGGGATAAGACCTTGTCTGCATTCTTTATAAACTCAAGCTTTGATGCATCCGTTACCTTGTCATCTTTAATGATGTTATGAAGGATTGCAAGGCAGATTGGCGTGTTAAGATCGTTGTAGAGCGCCTTGTCAAAGTCGTCGTTATAACTCTGAATTTCATCCATATTTGGCGCTTTACCCTCTGCGCTCTCTTTAATCCTTTTGATGTTTGACTTTAGCTTCTTAAGCGCACTTTCTGCTCCCTTAAGGGCATCGTATGAGAACTGTAGCTGCTTTCTGTAGTGACATCCTAGTACAAAATACCTGTATGAGAGCGGATGAATGCCGTGGTTTTCAAGCGTAGTGAGTGTGAGAAATTCACCTGATGACTTACTCATCTTACCCTTTTCAGAGAGTAAGAACTCGCCGTGCATCCAGTAGTTCACCCATTTTTTACCCGTTGCAGCCTCACTCTGTGCAATCTCATTTGTATGATGAACAGGGATGGCATCAATTCCGCCACAGTGGATATCAAAATGGTCTCCAAGATACTTCATGCTCATTGCAGAGCATTCGATGTGCCATCCTGGGTATCCTACACCAAATGGGGAATCCCACTTCATAGCCTGATTTTCAAACTTGCTGTTTGTAAACCATAGCACAAAGTCGTGAGGGTTCTTCTTAGCCTTATCAACCTCAACTCTCTCACCTGCGTTAAGACTCTGTTTATCAAGGCGCGCAAGGCATCCGTAGTTTGGAAACTTATCAATGCTGTAGTAAACGTTGCCGTTTGCCGTATATGTATAGCCCTTTTTTTCAAGCGTTTCAATTAGAGCGATAATCTCTTTGATATGATCAGTTGCACGTGGGATAAAATCAGCCTTTTCTATGTTTAGCTTCTCCTCGTCCTTGAGAAATGCCTCTGTGTAGAACTTTGCTATATCCCAGACTGTCTTCTTTTCCTTTTTAGCCTCAACAGACATCTTATCCTCGCCATCATCGCCGTCTCCAACTAGGTGCCCAACGTCTGTGATGTTCATAACGTGCGTTACTTTATATCCGTCTCTTTTGAAGGCTTTCTTGAGGATATCCTCAAACATGAATGTGCGTAAATTGCCAATGTGAGCGTAGTTGTATACTGTAGGTCCACAGGTATACATCGATACTTCACCCTCCTTTATTGGGTGAAACTCCTCAACGCTTCTTGTCATTGTATTATAGAGATATATAGGTTTCATAGTACAATTTTATTAAAAATTACCCTTTATAGCAATCTAAGACTATAAAGGGCTCTGATGTTTTTTGACTTTAATTAAAACTTAAATACGTTAAGCCCGACGTTTGAATCAAGTGAACGATCCACTCGACATCCATCAAAAACTGTGATTACTAGTTCACATGTTGCTGAGATCACACACTTATTAAGGTGTCCGCCAAAGGCTTTCCCTTGTTCATCTGCAATAGAGATGTGAAGGTGTGGATAGTACTCGCCATCCTTTGTTGTTATTGTTCCGTGAAGGGATACAATCTCGTAGTCGCCCGTGAATGTATTTGAGTGGTACACCTTGGTTATTGGGTTATAAGCGCCTGCAATAACCTCATCTGTTGCCCCTAGTGCATTGATATGAGCAAGTTTGATGTTTTCCTTTGTTGCTACTTTTTTAAGGCAGTCAAGGATCTCCTCGCCTCTGTCGAAGCGTGCAAAAATAACGTTATCAAATCTTTTATAGTCCATATCCTCTCCTTTTTAAAAAGAGGGGACGTGATGCCCCCTCCTTTATTTAATTTTAAATGATTACCATCTGAAGTTTGAGAACGCCTTGTTGGCTTCTGCCATCTTATGCGTATCATCCTTCTTCTTGTATGCTGCTCCTGTGTTGTTAGAAGCATCAATCAATTCCTGAGCAAGCTTCTCACCCATTGATTTTCCGTTTCTTGCACGTGATGCTGCGATGATCCATCTCATTGCAAGTGCTTCGTTTCTTGGGTATCTGATTTCAACAGGAACCTGGTAGTTTGCACCACCAACACGGCGTGTCTTTACCTCAACAACTGGCTTTACATTATCAATTGCCTTTGTGAATATGTCGAGTGGTTTCTCTGATGTCTTCTTACCTACGATATCAAATGCATCATAAACAATAGCTGTTGCTGTGCTTTTTTTACCGTTGAGCATTAGGCGGCAGATGAACTTCTCAACGCTTTTTGACCCATAACGAGGATCAGGTAGTGTCTCTCTAACTGGAGCTTTACTTCTTCTTGACATACTTCAATCCTCCTATCAAGCCTTAGGTTTCTTTGAACCGTATTTTGAGCGAGATCTCATGCGTTTCTCAACACCGAGAGCATCCTTACTTCCTCGTATAATGTGATATCTTACACCAGGCAAGTCCTTTACACGACCACCACGGATAAGTACAACTGAGTGTTCCTGAAGAGTATGACCGATACCAGGAATGTATGCTGTTACTTCGATTCCATTTGATAGGCGTACACGAGCTACTTTACGAAGAGCTGAGTTAGGCTTTTTAGGCGTAACTGTCATAACACGTGTACAAACACCTCTTTTCTGAGGACAAGCTGCCAATGCTGGAGACTTTGTCTTAGCCTTGTGTGCTTTTCTTCCATGGCGTACTAATTGGTTAATTGTAGGCATTTTATTTTAAGCCCCTCCGTTTATTATTTTTCTGCCAATCGAGTCAGCATGGGATTAACACTAACAAATACTAATCCAACCTCTATGGCAATTCTTTTTAAAAGAATGTTAGCGATAAAATACTATCAATAAATGGTGCGGTAAGTCAAGAGGACTTGATAACTTAATTCTCATCACTTATCTCTTTATCAGCGCAAGTGTGACATCGTTCACATTCGTGCCTGTAGGACCTGTGATCACAAGCGCATCAATTTTAGATAAAGCGTTGTACGCATCGTTGTTATCAAGGTATTCATCCACGTTTATGCCTAACGCCTTATAGTCGCCCATCGACTCATAGTCTGCATAACCACCGGCTGCATCTGTAGGGCCATCTGTGCCATCAGAGCCTACGCTTATTACAGCCGAGCCTTTGATGCCACTGATACCACGGGATGATGAGAGTGCAATCTCCTGATTTCGTCCGCCCTTTCCCTTTCCTTTAAGGTGCACGACGGTCTCCCCGCCAAGGATGAACGCAAGTGACTCTGTTGTGTTCCTATACGTCTTTATAATGTCAGAAAGAAGCACTCCTGCCTCACGAGCCTCGATACTGAGCATATCCGTAAGGATGAACGGTTTGTATCCAAGTGAGCGTGTCTTTTCCTCTGCAGCCTTACAGAGTTCACGTACGGAGCCTGTGATGGCACTTGTGACGTTAGTAAGTGACTTTGGAGTCTCCTCATCAAAGCACTTCTTTATATCATCATCGATCTTTATATTATATTTTTTTATCACAGCCTTTGCATCGTCATTTGTGGATGAGTCTGGAGTACAAGGTCCTGATGCTATCATATCAAGTGGGTCTCCAAGGATGTCAGAAAGCACAATCTGATAGATATGAGCCTTGGTTGCAAGTGCAAATCGTCCACCCTTCACGTTTGAGAGGCGTTTTCTGATCGTGTTGATCTCAACGATATCTGCACCCGATGATAGAAGGTCGCTTGTAATTCTTTCAAGCTGTTCTTTTGAGCATTTTGGGTTCTCAAAGAGCGCAGAACCGCCTCCTGAGAGGAGGAATAGTACTGTATCGTTTTCTGATAAAGCCCTAACCTTCTCAAGCGCCTTCTCTGTTCCTTTAAAGCTGTTTTCATCAGGAACAGGGTGACCTGCCTCAATCATATCGTAAGCTGCGATTTTAGACTTAATATGATGATACTTTGTGATGACAATTCCATCATCAATCCTGTCTTTAAGACACTCATCTGCAACCTTTGCCATCTGATACGCGGCCTTTCCTACAGATACAAGCACCACTTTACCCCTGAGTGTGATATCCTTAAGAGCCTTCTTAACAGCCCTATCCGGCATCACCTCTTCTATGCAGTATCGAATTATATCCTCAGCCTCTTTATGAAGTTTCTTATCCATCTTTGCTCCTTTAAAAAAGGGGAAATGCCTCAACACTTCCCCCTAGTTTTATGAATCTTTATGCTTATCTTATAAAGAGTGAAAGTATAAAGATTTCAACGATTGCTGAAAGCCCTAAGAATAGCGTACACATAGTCTGTGTCTTGTAGCCCTTCTCTGGAGTCATTGCACCAAAGTTTGTAACAACCCAGAAGTATGAGTCATTAGCGTGTGACACTGTCATAGCGCCAGCTCCGATTGCCATAACTGTGAGTGCAGCGCGAGCAGGTGATGCAAGTCCAAGCACTGGAAGAAGTGGTGCAATAATACCTGCTGTTGTTGTGATTGCAACAGTTGATGATCCCTGAGCTGTTTTAAGTATTGCAGCAAGTATGAATGGGAATAGAATTCCGATTGCTTCAAATATTGACGAGTGCTCTGTGATGAATGGTACAAGTGCGCTTGACTGTACAACCTTACCAAGTACTCCGCCTGCTGCTGTAACGAATAGAATAGGTCCTGTTACCTTTAGAGTATCGTTTGTAATCTCGTAGAACTTACTCTTATTCTTTGAGCGTAGAAGCTGCCAGATGGCAAATATAGTACCTACAGCAAGAGCTATAATAGGTGTTCCGAGGAATACACAGATGTTACCCCATGCTCCGCTCCAGCCAACCATCGATGAGATTGAGCCGAGTCCCATTAGGATAATTGGAACGATGATTGGTGCAAGTGCATCAAATCCGTTTGGAAGTTTGCCATATTCTTTAACAAGTTCATCGTATGTCTTTTGAACTTCGCCGTTATCAGACATTCCAGCCTCATCATTAGCCGTAATCTTCTTTCCGACCTTCTTTGCAAAGATGAAACCAACGATAAGAGGAAGAATTGAGCAGAGTGCTCCAAATCCCATAACCATTAAAAGGTGATTTCCAATGCCTAGTGTGTTTGCAGCAGCAATTGGACCTGGTGTTGGTGGAATAAATACGTGTGAAATATATAGACCTGCAGAAAGGGCTACAGTCATCGCAACTGAGGATGTCCTTGTCTTCTGTACCATTGCCTTTCTGATTGGGTTTAGAATAACAAATCCGCTGTCGCAGAATACTGGGATTGATACAACCCATCCCATGAGTTCAACAGCAAGCTCTGGGTTCTTCTCCCCTACAAGCTTGATGATCATATCTGCAAGTTTGAGAGCAGCTCCTGTCTTTTCAAGAATTGTTCCGATCAATGCGCCGAGAATAATCACTATTCCGATTGATGAGAAAGTTCCTGAGAAGCCCTGTCCTATAATTCCTGGAATCTTTGTGATTGGAATTCCTGAAAGGAGTGCAAATAACAACGACACACCCATAATCGCGAGGAATGGATGAAGCTTCAACTTTGAGATAGCAAGAATCATCAGTACAATTGCTAAAACAAAAAACAATACTAATACAATGCCTGGCATAACCGCCCTCCTATGTAAATATTTTACACCCGAATATAGAGTAATGGCGATTTTAAATAAAAAAAGCAAGACAGTATCCTCTGCCTTGCTTTATATTCGCGCTCTTAACAATTACTCATTAACAGCGTTTGCTCTTTGAATCATCTCTGATACAAACTCATCGTTGTCGTTGTCGACAAGCTCGATTGACTTATAGCGTTTCATACCAGTACCTGCAGGAATTGCATGACCGATAATTACGTTCTCCTTAAGTCCGCTTAAGGTATCGATGCTTCCTGAAATAGCTGCATTTGTGAGTACCTTTGTGGTCTCCTGGAATGACGCTGCTGCGATGAACGAGTTGGATAGAGATGCCTTTGTGATACCCTGAAGTACAGGAGTTGCAACTGCAGCTTCACCACCCTGAGCAACGACTCTATCGTTCTCCTCGCGGAACTTGAACTTATCAACAAGCTGGTTCTGTACAAATGATGTATCACCAACCCTTAAGACTCTCACCTTCTTAAGCATCTGACGGATGATAATTCCACAGTGTTTCTCGTTGATATCTACCTTTTGTGATCTGTAGACCTCCTGGATCTGGTTCACAAGGAATTCCTGAAGTGCATTTTCACCCTGGATCTCTAGAATGTCGTGTGGACTTCTTGCGCCATCACAGAGTGCCTCTGCGCTCTCAACTCTATCCTTATCTCTCACAAGTATATGCTTTGTGAGTGGAATTAGGTGCTTGTAGCGCTTTCCAAAGTCATCCTCGATATATACGACTCTGTTTCCTCTCTCGCGACCTTCAAAGTGTACAACACCGTCTGCTTTTGCAAGAACTGCAGGGTTCTGTGGACGACGTGCTTCAACAAGCTCTTCGATTCGTGGAAGACCTGCCGTGATATCCGAGCTCTTAAGGCTCTCTTTTGGAAGCTTAACAAGGATGTCACCAGTCTGGACCTCCTGCCCCTTATCGACCTGAAGAACAGATCCACCTGGGAGTAGGTATGTCTGAAGTAGGTTGCCGTTTTTATCTTTAATAAGGATTGCAGGCTCAACGTTTGAATAGATGTGCTCTGAAATCTTTCTTGTAACCTCTCCGCTCTCCTCAGAGAAGTCCTCAATTAGAGTTGTACCGTCCTGAATGTCCTGGAACTCAACGATACCGTCAGCTTCCGTAAGCATTGGTTCACTGAATGGGTCGAAGCTTACAAGTGGCTTGTTCTTTTCAAGAAGTTCCCCTTCCTGAACCTCAAGCTTTGATCCTGGTGCAATTTCGATTCTCTCAGGCTCTCTTCTGATGATAAATAGCTTACCATCCTTAATATGAGCAACACCGTTCTCAGATGCAAGGATCTTCTTACCCTTCTTATCCTCAGCAACTTCCTTACCCTTACGGATAGCATCGCCCTCTTGAACAAGGTACTTTTCGCCCTGGATTGTCTCCTGAACACGCGTGTAGTAGATATAAGCCTTACGTGTAAAGAGCTTTGCGTTGTCTCTCTTACTGATAATTAAGTCACCCTTGATCTCGTTGATGATAGCATCGTGTTTGAATACGATCTTATCCTCCTCGGCTGTAGCGTGAGCAACACCACCTTCGTGGAAGGTTCTCATCGTAAGCTGTGTACCTGGCTGTCCGATTGACTGAGCTGCAATAACTCCGACTGCTTCACCGATTTCTACAGGTTTGTTGTTAGCAAGGTTACGTCCGTAGCACTTTCTGCAAAGTCCATGCTTGCTTTCGCATGTTAGAACTGATCGTACAAGTACGCTCTCGATTCCTGCATTCTCGATTCTCTCAGCCTTTTCATCTGTGATTTCCTCGTTGATTCCAACGATTAACTCGCCTGTGTATGGATCGTAGATGTTCTCAAGTGTGTAGTGACCCTTAATCCTGTCTGCAAGGTGAATCTCTATCTCATCGCCCTTCTTGATAGCTCTGACCTCAACACCGTTGATTGTTCCACAGTCCTCTTCCTCGATCACAACATCCTGTGATACATCGACAAGACGACGTGTAAGGTGTCCTGCATGTGACGTCTTAAGAGCCGTATCACCAAGGGCCTTACGAGCACCGTTTGTTGAGATGAAGAACTCAATGATTGAAAGCCCCTCTTTGAAGTTCGATTTAATTGGGAATGCAATAATTGTACCATCAGGACGTGCCATACATCCACGCATTCCGCCGAGCTGTGAAATCTGAGTCTTACTACCACGAGCACCGGATGATGCCATGAGGTATAGTGGGTTAAAGCCGTTCTGGTCTGTCTTAAGCTCATCCATTAGGTTGCTACTGAGCTGATCTGCTGTCTCTCTCCAGAGTGCAATGATCTTGTTATAACGCTCTTCGCGTGAGATAACACCGCTTCTGAACTGCTTTGAAATCTTGTTTTCTTCCTCGTTTGCCTTTGCGATGATATCGCCCTTTGCCTTTGGAACAAGCATATCAGAAAGCCCGATTGTTGCGCCAAAGATTGTAGCATACTTAAATCCTACATCCTTGATTGAGTCAAGAAGCTTAACTGCGATGCTGTTAGACATAGTCTTGAGCGTCTCTGCAATTAACGCTCTAAGTTCACTATCACCAAAGCACTTGTTCTGGAATGGAATGCCCTTTGGTAGAACGTCGTTGAATAGTACGCGTCCTGGCGTTGTGATCACAACCTCAGATGGGCGTCCGCCGATCTCAGGAAGCTTATATTTAATGTACGTGTTATATGAGAGGCTCTTGTTGTCGATAGCAAGCTGAACCTCAGCAACATTATCAAAATATTTATAGTGACCGCTCTTCTTCTGCTCTTCATCTTCACGAGCACGAGTGAGGTAGTTGATACCAAGAACCATATCCTGTGTTGGGAATACGATAGGCTTACCGTTTGCAGGGTCGAGTAGGTTTGTACTCGAGAGCATGAGTGTCCAACACTCAATCTGTGCCGCTGCTGTTAGTGGTACGTGCACTGACATCTGGTCACCGTCGAAGTCGGCGTTGAATGCGTGACATACGAGTGGGTGAAGCTTGATTGCCTTACCGTCTACAAGTACAGGTTCAAATGCCTGAATACTCAAGCGGTGAAGAGTAGGTGCTCGGTTAAGTAGCACTGGATGCTCTTTAACAACATCATCAAGGATGTCCCATACCTCAGGTGCGCCCTGCTCTACATACATCTTTGCTCTCTTGATGTTCTGTACAGTTTCATCCCTAAGAAGTCTCTTACAAAGGAATGGCTTGAATAGCTCAAGAGCCATAAGTGATGGAAGACCACACTGGTGTAGGCGAAGCTCAGGGCCGATAACGATTACGCTACGTCCGCTGTAGTCAACACGCTTACCAAGAAGGTTCATTCTGAATCGTCCACTCTTACCTTTTAAGAGATCGCTTAAGCTCTTAAGTGGTCTATTTGATGCACCCTTTACCATACGGCGCTGACTGTTGTTA
>CAMDZB010000031.1 GCA_945910645.1 uncultured Spirochaetaceae bacterium
GCAAAGACTCTAAACGTGCTTCTAATCCAGCATAACGATTTAGATAAATCCAACACCTTTGAAGGGTACAGACGATCATTTGAGGATCTTAAAAAGCTTACGGATGAGGGGCTATCTGAACACAGTGATGTAGACCTGATCGTATGGAGTGAAACTGCCTTTATACCACCGATTGGCTATCATAAGAAGTACAATGTTGACATCAGAAGCACGCTACTTGTGGATGAGCTAATCTCGTATTCGTTCAATTTGGGAATCCCAATTTTGCTCGGTAACGGGGATGCAGAGGTGACAGATGAGACTAAGGGAATAGGCTTTGACAACGCCAAGTACTACAACGCATCAATCCTACTTGATAACGGTGTGATTAAAGGGAAGTACAGGAAGAATCACCTTGTGCCATTTACAGAGTATTTCCCGTACGGCAATGTATTTCCACGTTTCTATGCATTCCTGCTATCAAAGGGCTTTACGTTCTGGGATAAGGGGGATGAGATCACGTTGTTTGATGTGAAAAATGAAAAAGGCGACAGTTTTAAAATCTACACGCCAATCTGCTTTGAAGACACGTTTTCAGCTCTTTCGCGTACAGGAGTAAAGAAGGGTGCTGAAATCCTTATTAACCTTACAAACGATGCCTGGTCGGGCGAGAAAAGCGCAGAATATCAACACCTATCAAGTGCAGTATATAGATCCATCGAGAACGGCGTTAAAACCATCCGTAGTACAAACAGCGGGGCAAGTTGCGCTATAAATGAGGATGGAAGCATACAAAACCTTCTCCCGCTCTTTGAAAAATCGTACGGCTTCTACAGTATAACAGTCCCTGAAATGAGACGACAAACTATCTATTCAGTCATAGGTGATTATCCTATAAAAGCTGTGGCAATACTAGTTGTTGTATTAGTAGTTCTCAAGAATATTTTTGATTGCATACATCACCTCGTTTATAGACGTAGAAGGCGATGATACGTAGACTGTGTATTTATCCTTAACCGTGAATATCTTCTCGTTAGGCGAGGCTATCAGAAGCTGACGTGCAAGATACTTTGACACAGACTCTGAAATGGTAATCTCACGTGTGTTAACTCCAGAGAGCTCTTTTTGGCTTCCGTCATCGTATCCCTGAAGGATATGCATCTTAGGATGGCTCTGCATAAAGATCCCGTTTGTGGCTGCATCCATAAAGCTTGTGATCTTAAAGTCGATAAGCGAGAACCCTTCGAGCATGGAGCTGATCTCCTCATCGCTGTAGGCTCTGATCATCTCATCGATTGCCGATGGACACTCAGAGATCCTATCCACAGTTACACTTCCGTGGGAGTGGTCGCATTTCCCAGTTCCAAGGCACTTGTAGTCGAAGATGCGAGTTCTATCAATTTCAGCCATTGCAGAAGCAAGGAACGCCCTTAAAAGAGGGGATGATGTGAGGTCGTTAAGAGAGTAGATGTCGTCATCAAACTTAACTCCTTCACCCTCGTTGTCCCAGACTACAAGCACATCGCCTGTATCCTTGTCCATGATGATGGTATGAACATTGCCTCTAACTCCCTTAAGCGAGCTATTTATGCGCTGAATAAGTGAAATATCAAGCGTGAGTGTTACGCCTTCAGACATCGATTTATCCTTGTTCTCTGATGATACAAGGTAGGTGTTGCATAGCTTTTCAATACCGCTAAGTCCGTTTGCACTTGCATCAGTCTCTCCAAGCGTGCGTCTTAACGATGGGATGTTGTATGGATAAGTTCTGATTCTCATTTGGTACGTTTTGCCATCCTGAGTGGATACTGTTTTTCTTGAGTCCATCGCAAGGAAGGTGCCATTTCTATCGAGAATACTGCCCCTTAGAGATGCAGAAATTGGCGTAGGATCATCAAACTCAAGCATCTGACTCTTCAAAAGAGATGCCCTCACAAGAAGGCATATCACCAGCACGAGTGTTGTGAGTGAAAATAGCAAAATCATTATGCCAGAGCGAGTCTTTATTTGACCTAGTTTATCCATATTGTATATAATAAAATAACATAAGTTATTTGTCTATAAGACAGATATTTTAAATGCGATAAAGTCAACAAATTTTAGGAGTTATAAACTTAATAAAATGGGCATTCTAGAAAAGATATTCGGATCTAAATCAGATAGAGAAGTAAAACGATTAAGAGGTTTTGTAAACGAGGTTAACTCATTTGGAAAGTGGGCAGAAGGGCTAAAGGACGAAGAGTTTAAAGAAATCACAGCAAAGTATAAAGAGAGAATTAAAAACGGCGAGGATAAGAACGCGTTTAAGGCAGAGGCGTTTGCACTTGCGCGTGAGGCCGCCTGTAGGACAATCGGTGAGAAGCCATATGATGTGCAGATAAGGGGTGCAGCCGTACTTGATGAAGGTAAGATCCTCGAGATGAAAACTGGTGAAGGTAAGACGCTAACATCATCAATTGCTGCGTACTTTAACGCGCTTGACGGCAAGGGCGTCCATGTGATCACAGTAAATGACTACCTTGCAAAGCGAGACGCAGAGTGGATGGGAACAATCTACTCCTTCCTAGGACTAACAGTTGGCTGTATCCTTTCAAACATGGATAACGAGGCGCGCCGTGTTGCTTACTCGATGGATATCACGTACGGCACAAACAACGAGTTTGGCTTTGATTACCTCAGGGACAACATGAAGTATCGTAAAGAGGACAAGATTCAGGCAAACCACGCCTACTGTATCATCGACGAAATCGACTCAATCCTCATCGATGAAGCCAGAACGCCCTTAATCATCAGCGCACCTGATGATGATGACAGCAAATACGCAGAAGTCTCTGCACGCATCGCACCGCTTCTTAAGGAATGCGAGAAGAATCCGGAAACGGGCGATTACTATGAGATCGACCCACTTGAGCGAAAGCTTACGAATAACCTTGACGATAAAGGCGACTTTAAGCTTGATCCGAAGAGCAAGAATATCACAATCACACGTGAAGGATACACGCACATGGAGGAGCTATTAAAGTCAAACGGCGCCATCTCAGGCTCGCTCTACGATCCTGAGTCATTTGCGTACGTTCACTACATAAATCAGGCTCTAAAGGCACTCTACATGTTCAAAAGAGACGTGGACTACCTTGTTCAAGATGGGGAAGTTAAGATTGTTGATGAATTCACAGGCCGTGTACTTGAGGGAAGACGCTACAGCGAAGGGCTACATCAGGCAATCGAGGCAAAGGAACACCTACGCATCCTTGCAAAGAGCAAGACCCTTGCCACAATTACAATACAGAACTTCTTCCGCCTCTACGGCAAGATCTCAGGCATGACAGGTACAGCGATCACAGAGGAGCAGGAATTTGCATCAATCTACAACCTCTCTGTTGTGGTGATCCCAACGCACTTACCTATCGCACGTGTGGATGCAAACGACTACATCTTCTACAACGAGGAGTACAAGTACCAGGCTGTGGTTGAAGAGGTAAAGAGAGTACATAAAACAGGCCAGCCAATCCTTGTAGGTACAGTGTCGATTGAGAAGAGTGAACTCCTATCTCGCCTGTTTACAAAGGCAGGAATCCCTCATAACGTATTGAATGCAAAGAACCATGCAAAGGAAGCTCTAATCGTATCTGAGGCAGGAAGCAAGGGTGCTGTGACAATTGCAACTAACATGGCAGGACGAGGTACCGATATTAAACTTGGTGGATCTCTTGAGCATCTTGCATACAAAAAGTGTGGAACTGAGGCTTCACTTGAGGAGTTCAAACAGGCGAAGAGGGACGTGTATGATGAATTCAAGAGACGGGAAAATGAGGTTAAGAGCCTCGGCGGACTTTACATCCTTGGTACAGAAAGGCACGAATCACGCCGTATCGATAACCAGTTAAGAGGACGTGCCGGCCGTCAGGGCGACCCTGGATTCTCACGCTTCTACGTGTCACTTGATGATGATTTGATGCGTATTTTTGCATCAGACAACGTCAGACGCATCCTAGGACGCTCAGGAATGGACAGCCCTGAACCGCTTGAACACAAGATGGTGACGCACGCAATCGAGAGGGCACAGAAGAGTGTTGAGGAGCGCAACTTCACCATCCGTAAGAACCTCCTTGAATATGACGATGTTATCAACGAACAGCGCACGTTCATCTACGCTCAGAGGGACAGTATCATAGGAGAGGAAGACATAATTTCAAGGATTAAGAGCACGATTTCAACTGCAATCGAAAATGCGCTTGATGAGGGCGATGAGGCGAAGCTCAGCGCAATGTTCAAGGGCGT
>CAMDZB010000032.1 GCA_945910645.1 uncultured Spirochaetaceae bacterium
TAACAATTGCCGTCTTTAACAATGATACAATCGCTTACGTTCGCTGTTCCCTGTTGAACGGCACTCCTAATGCAAGTGGTGCAGTCTTATTGTTCTTCGATGTGAACGAGAGCACTACAATCACGAGTATGTATGGAAGCATCACAGCAAACTCGTATGGGAATGCGATACCTGCGCTCTGTACCTGCGTCTGGAACGTCTGAGCAAGCGTAAATAGCATTGCACCTCCCATAATCTGTAGAGGATGCCAGTGTCCAAAGTACACAAGTGCAACGGCGATAAAGCCACGACCTGAAATGATAGTGTCGTTGAACAAGTGAGCCTGAGAGAGCGAAAGGTACGCCCCTGCTATTCCTGCAAACGCACCGCCTAGCGCCAGCGCTTCATAGCGCGTCTTGTTGACGTTTATGCCCATGCTGTCTGCTGCACGTGGATGAGTACCTACAGCCCTCACCCTCAAGCCCCATGGAGTCTTAAAAAGCACGTAGAAGGCAATAGGAACCATGAGGTACGAAAGATACACAACGATATTATGCGAGAAGAAAATCTGCCCAATCACTGGGATATCCCTTAAAAGAGGAATACCTTTTGCTGTAACGCCCTTGATGTTCTCAACTCCGCCCACGTAATACCTAAAGAGCGTTCCTGCAACCCCAACGCCAAACATCTGAAATCCGATGCCTGCGATGCCCTGAGGAGCCCTGAATGTAACCACGATGAGTCCAAATAAGAGCCCCAGAAGCGCACCAACGATGGCTGAGACTACAAATCCCAAGAACGAGAACCATCCTGAAAAAAGCCCTGCCTTCTCTGCAAAGTACACAACGAGCATTCCTGAAAATGCGCCCATTGCCATAATGCCCTCACAGCCTAAGTTGAACACGCCAGCCCTCTGATTGAACATCTCACCAAGGGATGCCAAAAGAAGCGCTACAGAGAACGAAATACAAAGTTCAAGCATATTAACTATAAAAATCATACTGAAGCCTCCTTGACGCTATTTTTGCTGTGTTTTTGTTCTATTTTCCTATTGATAAAGCGGTGAACCTTATCCTGATAGTATTTGTTGTTGAGAATCATCTGCGACACTACAATCACTATGATTATGATGCCTTCCATAACGCCGACTATATTTGCAGGAACTCCAGTCTGTCCGCTAATGAGCGTAGATCCGTAGATCAGTAGGCCGAAGAAGTACGACGCTGGTATGATTCCAAACGGGTGAAGTCCTCCAAAGAGAGCCACAACAACGCCTGCAAAGCCGTAGTTATTCGTGATGCCTTCAATAGCACGCCTATGTACTCCTGCAATCTCAACTCCACCTGCAAGCCCTGCAAACGCACCTGAGATTATCATAGCAACGCATACGTACTTTGCCACGTTGATTCCGCCGTAGCGCGCTGCACGCTCTGATGAACCTGATGCTCTAAGCTTGTATCCTGTGCTTGTCTTCCACATCAAAAAATAGATTAAAAGTGCCAAAACTAGTGCGATGAAGAGCCCTGTATGCAATCGTCCTGTAAGGCGTGAAAGATGACTTCCTGATGCAAGACGAGCACTCTGTGGAGTTGCCTTGTCTGTAGGATCCATGTAGATTGTTCTTAAACAGAGCGAGTAGGCCTGGGCTGCAATGTAGTTTAACATCACGGTTGAAAGGAGTTCAGACACCTTGAGTTTTGCTTTAAGAATTCCAGGGATAAATCCCCAAATTCCCCCTCCGATTATCGATGCAAGAAGGCATAGCGGGAGAAGCACCGCCTTTGGAAGATTCGGGCACGATAGAGCCACGCCTGTAAAACAGATAACCCCCATTGCCATCTGACCCTCAGCTCCAATGTTGATGATACCAGAGCGGTATGCAACACAGACGCCGAGCGCGATTATACAGAGCGGAATTGCACGAATTAACACCTCTGTTATGTGAATCGAGTTGGTAAACGGCTTGATGATCATCGTGTAATACGTGAGTCCTAAATCTGCGTTTATCATCAAGAGTATAAGCGATGACATCAAAAATGCCGCAAGGGCTGCTATCACCGTTACACCTATTCTATAAAGTATCAAAAATTTCTTATCACTCATCTTTCACCCCTGCCATAAGCATACCGAGTTTGGCTCGTGTCGCCTCCTCTCGTTTTAATACCTTTTGAATCTGCCCCTTGTAGATCACAGCGATTCTATCAGAGAGCGACATTATCTCATCAAGCTCTTCTGAAATCAGAAGTATTCCAACTCCAGAGCGCCTCTTCTCGAGTAGCTGTTTGTGTATGAATTCAATTGCACCGAGGTCGAGTCCGCGCGTTGGGTATACAGAGATTAGGAATTTTGGATTTCGCGTCATCTCACGTGCAAGGATCACCTTCTGTATGTTTCCGCCAGAGAGGGATCCTGCGCTTGTCTCCTTGCTTGGCGTCCTGATGTCAAACTCTTTAATGAGTTCATCGGCATTCTTTTCGATCACGCCCTTTTTCAGTATAAATTTATGCTTTGAGTAGCTCTCGCTGTCGCTGTCTTTAAGGATGAAGTTCTCCTTAATCGAGAACGGTGGAACAATACCCTCGATGTTGCGCTCCTCAGGTATGTATCCCATGCCCTTTTTAATAACGTTGTGTGGAGTGGTGTTCTGTATCTCATCGCCAAAGAATGTGATGGTACCACTCTCTGTCTTTCTCAGTCCGTTTATTGCCTCAGCAAGCTCCCTTTGTCCGTTTCCAGAGACTCCTGCAAGCCCCACGATTTCACCGCTTCTAATGCTTAAATTAAGCGAGTTTAGCGCAGGTGTACCGCGGTCTGAAAGCACTATGATGCCCTTACAGTCAAGCACTATATCCCCGTTGTTATCCTTCTCTGTATTTGTTGGCAGTTCAACCTCGTGACCTGTCATCTTTGCGGCAATCTCTGACGCGCTGTAATCGTCCGTATTGCCCTTGAATACCACCTTGCCGTGGCGAAGAATCACAACCTTATTTGAAAGCGCTTTGACCTCCTGAAGCTTGTGGCTTATAAAGATTATAGAAAGCTTATCCTTCATGGATAGAAGCAACTTTATAAGCTCGTCAGTCTCCTGTGGCGTTAAAGCACTTGTAGGCTCATCGAGGATTAAGAATTTTGCTCCGAGGCATAGCGTTTTTACAAGTTCCACTTTCTGCTGTTCACCAACAGAAATCTGATAGATGAACGCATCAGGATTCACACTAAGGCCGTAGAGCTTTGATATCTCATCGATGCGGCGTCTTACCATGTTGAGGTCTACTTTGATGC
>CAMDZB010000033.1 GCA_945910645.1 uncultured Spirochaetaceae bacterium
ATTAAACTCGGCAAAATCTGCGAGCAAATAAAAGGTGAGGGATTACCCCCACCTTTTATTTGCATATAGCACTCTACGCGAGGCGTAGATTGAGATGAGGAGCCCAGATTCGGGTGAGTATCTTAGCGAGGTTGAGACTTTTACTGGATGGCACCCGAGATCAGCCGACCCCTTCAACATTTGGGGTTGAAAAAACGAGAGAATTCTTCTTGGATGGCACCGCGAGTTTGAGATTCGGGATGAATAACGCGAAAGCAAACCCGCCCCAAACGCAGGACATACCTTTGTGGTAGACCAAGTGGGCTTACCGCCAGCCTGACAAAGCTAATCACCCGAGATCAAACGAGCCCAGCGAGTTTAAGATGCGCGTGCAAAGGCTAAGTCGCAGGTTCTTATGGCCGACGCGATTTTACTTTGTGTAAATGAGCAAGGCTCAGGGTTCTAAGACGACGAATTTGCCCGCAGATTCAACGAGCCAAATAAAAAGCGAGGAACACAAATATGAGCACTAACACATACACATACCTAATAACAGGAGCGGCAGGATTCATCGGGTCAAACTTCTGTCACTACATGACAGAGGCACACAAGGATGACCTATACATCGGCTTTGATGCACTCACCTACGCCGGCAACCTGAAGACACTTGAACCTATCCTTAAACGAGATAACTTTGAATTTATAAAGGGTGATATCTCATCAGAGAGCGATGTACAAAGCGTATTTGATAAATTCAAGATCGACTACGTCATCAACTTCGCTGCAGAGACACACGTAGACAGAAGCCTTGAAAACCCACTCTTATTCCTAAAAACAAACGTGATTGGAACAGGCGTGCTTCTAAATGAATCTCTTAAGCGTGGTGTAAAACGCTTCCATCAGGTGTCAACAGATGAGGTATACGGGGATCTACCTCTTGACAGACCTGACCTTAAATTCCGAGAGGATTATCCACTTAAGGCGTCATCGCCATACAGCGCATCAAAGGCGTCTGCAGATCTACTTGTGAACGCTTATCATAGATCATTTGGGCTTCCTACAACTATTTCGCGCTGTTCAAACAACTACGGATGCTATCAATTTCCTGAGAAACTAATCCCGCTGATGATCAAAAAAGCACGCGAAAATCAAAAGCTTCCTGTGTACGGGGACGGCCTTAACGTAAGAGACTGGCTCTACGTGATTGACCACTGCACGGCAATTGATACAATTGTGAGAAACGCCAAGGACGGCGAGGTATATAACGTTGGCGGTAACAGTGAAAAGAGCAACATTGAAATAGTGAAGTTAATCCTCAAGACGTTAGGGAAAAGCGAGGATTTGATCGAGTATGTGGCGGATAGAAAGGGTCACGACAGACGTTATGCCATTGATGCATCCAAGCTCAAAAACGACCTCGGATGGGAGCCAAAATACAAGTTTGAGGATGCAATGAAGAGCACAATCGAGTGGAACTTAAACAACGCACAGTGGCTTAAAGACGTCGAATCCAAGGAGTACATCCGCTTTATGGAGGCGTATTACAGCAAAAAGTGAGCACCCTCATAATACGGCTGAATTCTTGAAAATGAGCATAAAATTTAGTACGATTAGACGTGGTGAAAGGGGCGATGAGCCTCTCAAAAATATTATGAAATTGTTTAGGAAAAGAGAAAAAAACGACAGTGCGAAAAAGGATGAAGGTAAAAAGTTACTAAAGAGATGTGCATCGTCCTTCAGGTATCATCTAATTCCTGTTTTATGCATAGTTCTTATCCTTTTTTCGTTTCTGTATCTTTCTGATAACCAAAAATCAAACAGACTGCTTGCCTCATTTAAGAATCGCTATAAGCTCGGCGATTTGGTAAGCGAGAACGTCTACGCACCTGTGAATATCTCATACATCGACGAGGAGAAGACTGCAGAGCTCCAAGAGGAGATTACAAAGGATGCATCTCCGCTCTTTATGAAGTCATTCATGCAGACTGAGAACAATATAGTTAAGGTCAATGCGGTGTTTGATTCGTTCACAAAGACAAGGGAAGATGCAAGAAACGTAAGGGCACGTTACAAGCTTGATAGCATTGGTGACGACTTCATCAAATACATTTTTTCAAATACAAGCGCATGGAGAACAACGTTTGCATCACTCGGAAAGGAAGGGGCTAAGAACATCCTTGAAAATGGACTATTTGACGGTAAGCAGCTCAACCTCTGTAAAGAGAAGGGATACAGTAAGATCATCGTTGTAGATTCGCTCCCTACGCTTAAAAACGACCTTGTATTTGATCATAAGAGTATTGAAGAGTGTTACTACATTGAGGACATTGATAAGCAGATCAAGCCTTTCTTTAACGAGTATAAGGGTACATTTAACATCCAGGAGATCACAAGCGCAATATCCACAATCTACAAGCTCATTCTCACACCAAACGTCGAGTACGACAAGGATGCGACGAACCTGTACATCCAGGAGCTTAAGGAGAAGGTATATCCAGTTGTTGTACGCATAAGCCGTGGAGAGCTCATAATCCAAAAGGACACGGTAGTAACTCAAAATACGCTAAATCAGCTTGAGAAGATCTCAAAGAGCTCGTCTACCTACAGCTTAAATCAGAAGGTGATGATGGTTGTGTTCATCGCGGCCATCCTTGTGGCAATGTACATCTTTTTTCTATACGCGATGCGTAAGGATAAGAGAAAGTACCTCTACCTTAACATTATCTACATAAGCTCTGCTGTGTTTATTGTATTTACAACCATAGCAAAGCCGTGGTTTGCATTCCTTGGCATTTCAACATACGACCTACTCATTCCACAGTTCTTTGTACCGCTACTTGTCTATATGCTTACCACAAAGCGCAGCTTAGGACTCGGCACAACAATAATGATTGCAGGAGTGCTTTCCCTCTTCCCATTCTCTGG